>JBKDAC010000321.1:0-6212 GCA_046316515.1 Sandaracinobacter sp.
ACAACACAGAGCGACCGCACAGCGCGATCGGGAATATCCCTCCGATCATGCTGGCAAACCCGGCCGGGGCCACCAGCCTCCCGGACCCGGGCCAGGCGGAAAACTCTAGACCCGAGCGGCCCAAGGTTGGGTAGCAGTGCACTTCAGGCCGGGCTCTAATCCGTGCTGGTGGAAACCAGGGGGTCACGTCAGGCCCCTTCGAAAACCCGGACGGCCTGAACCATGTCTTCGCAAGCGCCTATGGCGGGGGCGACACCGTCGGCTCTGTTTCCTTCACGCCTGGCAACTACACCTATGTCGATTTCGAGGATCTGCTCCTTGGCGGGGACCTCGATTACGACGACATCCAGTTTGTGTTCGAGAACACGCGCCAGACCGGCGTCGTTCCCGACACGGTCAACTGCGCCGCACAGTCTCCAGCCGCTCACGGGTATAGGGATAGCCGACCCCTTCCGGAATCGTCAGCCAGCCGTCGGCCGAGATATCCGGCTGGATGAACGGCGGCGCCGTGTCGTCGGCCAGCAGCGCTGCGACACTGTCGAACTGGCCCAGCCGTGCAATGTTGCAGCGGGTGGGGAACAGCAGGCTGCTGCGCCCCGCATCGGCATCTGCCAGCAGCTCTGCCGGTCGCGCCCAATGCGCTTTCACGGCCTCATGCCCATCGGCCAGCATCACCTCGCCCGCGGGAAGGGTAGCCACATAGAACAGTGTATCGAACCGCTTGTGCAGCCCCGGCGGCGGCAGCCAGCGCGCGAAGGGCTGCAGCACATCGGCGTGCAGCGTGTGGCCGATGCGCGCCATCAGCTCGGCAAAGCCGATGGCATGGGTATCCGATTCCGGGCGCAGCACTGCCCGAACGGCGGCATCCACCGGCGGCCCTGCCGACAACAGAATGCCCGACTCCTCGAACGCTTCGCGTGCAGCGGTGACCCTGCCGGTCGCATCGACTGCATCCAGCCCTTCGAAGCCGTGAAAGCCGGCGCCGATGGGGCTGTCGGTCGCGTCCACCTTCCCGCCCGGAAAGGCGATGGCCCCCCCCGCGAAGCCCATGCCCTTCGCCCGCTCGATCGCCAGCACTTCCAGGCCTTCGGGGCCATCTCGGGCAATGATCACGGTTGCGGCGGCAATCGCTCCGCTCTGGTCCGGCATGGTCATTCCAGCTTTCCGGCCGCAGTCGCGATCATCCGCGCAAGCGCCGCTTTGTAATGCTTGGGCTGCAGGCGAATCGGCTGCGTGGTGCGCTCGATGGTCGCGATCCGCTCCAGCACCGCATAGAAGATCACGGCTTCGGAAAAGGCCTCCACGCGCCTTGTGCCCGACGGGCGGGCTGCCAGGATCAGGTCGGCCAGCCCGTTCAGCACCGGCAGGGACGAATCCACGCGCAGCTCGTCGAACGCCCGGTCGCCCCGGTCGGCTTCGAGGTTGCGGATGGCCAGCACCTCGCAATGCCGGTCCCAGGTCACCACAAACTCTTCGACAAAGGCCTGCGCCCACGTCAGCACGTCGTCCGAAGGCGCCATCGGCGCTTCGAAATGCCGGCCCATGGCCTTCATCGCCTCCGAGGCGTCGGCTGCCAGTGCCAGCAGAAGGTCCCGTGTGTCCGCGAAATAGACATAGAAGCTGGGTGGCGCCGTCCCTGCTGCCCGGCTGACGGCAATCGCCGTCAACTCGATCGGCGACGCCGCCTTCAGCATCTCGCGCGCCGCATCCATCAGCCGTGATCGGGTCCTGGCGCCGCGCATTCCCGGTTTCGGGCGGGCAGGACTATCCAGAGAAGTTGCCATCGGGGCAAAAGATAGCCACGTCGCACCAGCCTGTCGCCACGCAAAAAGGCACAGGTTGGCTGATCGCCGGCGGCGTGCGCCGGCACGACAAAGGGGGATCCGTGACCACAGCAGTCGAGAATTGGGACGGCAGGAATGCCCGGGCGCTTCTCGCGCTGGAACGGCTGGACCGCGACCTGTTCCGCAATCGCCTGAACCAGAAGAATGCGAACGACGCCCTGTTCGGCGGGCAGGTGCTCTCTCAGGCGCTGACGGCGGCCGTGCACACCGTCGACGACGCGGCGGCGTCCGGCACCGAGCGTGGGGTTCACTCCCTTCACGGCTATTTCCTGCGGGCCGGCAGGGCTCATGCCCCGGTCATCTACCAGGTCGATCGCACGCGCGACGGCGGGCGCTTCTCCACCCGCCGTGTGATCGCCATCCAGGGTGGTGAGCCGATCTTCCACATGGAATGCGGATTCCACGCCCGCGAAGATGGGTTCGACCACCAGTCTGCCCTGCCCCCGGCATGCTGGGCCCCGATTCGCTGCAGTCCCTCCAGCAGCTGGCCGTCTCGATGGCAGACCGCCTGCCCGATTGGGTCCATACACGGTGGAGCGCGGTGGACCGCCCCATCGAGGTGAAGCCCGTCGATCCCGAAAGCTTTCTGCAGCGGGAAGGGGCAGCGCCCGAGCGCGCGATCTGGATGCGCCTTCCCAGCGGCGCCGGTGCCGGCCTTGCCGAACAGGCCGCGCTGCTGGCCTATCTCTCCGACTATTGGCTGGCCGGCACGGCCGCCCTGCCGCACGCCCTGCCGATGCCCGGCCCGGACCTTTTCATGGCCAGCCTCGACCATGCCATGTGGTTCCACAGGCCCGCGCAGGTGGAGGATTGGATGCTGTTCGCCTGTGAAAGTCCGTCCGCCCAGGCCGGTCGCGGCCTCTCCCGCGCGCTGATCTATGCGCGCCGACGGGCGGCTAGTCGCCAGCACCGCGCAGGAAGCGCTTCTCCGCCCCCACCGCACCAGCTGAGCGCTGCGCATTACCGGCACGCCCGGCTGCGCAGCAGCCGCAAGCGCGACTGCGCAAGTGCGCCGAGGCCAAGGCGGGCGGATGCCCGACGCCCGGCGTCTGAGGGGCCAAAGAAAGAAGGCCTGGTGGAGACGAGGGGGATCGAACCCCTGACCTCAGCAGTGCGATTGCTGCGCTCTCCCATCTGAGCTACGTCCCCGTTACGAGGGCCCAGGCCTTGGGAAGCCGGGCCTATAACCACGCGCGCCCGCCGATGCAATGGCCGACCCGCAGCCCGCTCTGTGGCCCCACTTGTGAATTCGCGCCATCCTGCTAGCCTCAGGGCAAGTGCTTGAGCCGGTTACCGGTTCAGGCGAGAACAGGACGACAGGACGATGGCTGACACGCCAGCTGGCGGTGCCTTGGGCACCGATGGCAAAGCCCGGGGCAGACGCCCCGACACCAAAGCTGACCGCCGGCCGACCGGGCCGGCCGCACCTCTCCGCGAATCCCGTGCGCCAGAAACCCGGTCTGCTGACTCCCGGGCCCCGGATGGCAGGGCCCGCGATCTCAGGCCCCAGGCGCCCCGCGGCCCCTTCGCAGCGCTCGATCTTGGCACCAACAATTGCCGGCTGCTGATCGCCCGCCGCGTCAATTGCGCGGAAGGTGACAGCAGTTTCCAGGTGATCGATGCCTATTCCCGGATCGTCCGGCTGGGCGAGGGGCTGCTCCAATCCGGCCGCCTGTCCGAGCCTGCAATGGACCGTGCAATCGCCGCCCTGGCGGCCTGCGCCGACAAACTCGCCCGCCGCGGTGTCACGCAGGTCCGCAGCGTTGCCACAGAGGCCTGCCGACGGGCCGAGAACGGACCGGATTTCGTGCGCCGGGTCTATGCCGAAACGGGCCTGGCGCTGGATGTCATCACCCCGGCCGAGGAAGCCCGCCTTGCTGTGCTGGGCTGCCAGACCCTGATCGACCGTAAGGCCCGTCGCACCCTGGTCTTCGATATCGGCGGCGGTTCGACCGAGGTCGTCCTGCTCGAGCGCGTGAACGGCAGCAGATCGGCGGAACCCGGTGTCCGGATGGAGGCGTGGGTCAGCGTTCCCTGGGGTGTCGTCTCTCTGGGCGAAACGGAGCCGGTCGATGCCGGCAACCCCACCCGGCGGCTGGAGGCCTATACCCGCATGAAGGCCCGTGTCGCCGAACATCTTGCCCCGCTCAGGTTGCGCATGAAGGGCGAAGTCCAGCTTCTGGGCGCGTCCGGCACGGTCACGACGCTCGCCAGCCTGAACATGGGCCTGCCGCAATATGATCGCCGGCAGGTGGACGGCTCGCTCGCGCTCACGTCGGAACTTGTGGCCCTCAGCCACGATCTGGCGGTGAAGTCGCCCGAGGAACGTGCCCTGATCCCGGGTGTCGGGGCGGATCGCGCGGATCTTGTCGTCGCCGGCGCCGCCATCCTAGAGGCGTTGATCGACCTGGGCGCTGCCCCGCAGCTGCGTGTCGCCGATCGCGGCATCCGCGAAGGCATCCTGCGCTCCATGATGGCGCGCGAGGATGCCGCCAGGATGCCGCGCCAATGACTTCTCGGGGCGGCGGCAGCGGACGCAGCGGTGGCGGCCGGTCGCTGGGCGGTCGCACGCGTCTGAAATCCCGCCGGGGTCGCTCGGTCAGCTCGGCCCGCTGGCTCGAGCGCCAGCTGAACGACCCCTATGTGAAGCGCGCCCAGGCCGAAGGCTGGCGCGCCCGCGCCGCCTTCAAGCTGATCGAACTGGACGAGCGCTTCGGCCTGCTGGGTCGTGCCGAGCGTGTCGTCGATCTGGGCGCCGCGCCCGGCAGCTGGTCGCAGGTCGTGCTCAAGCGCCGTCCGAAGGCCAGCGTCGTCGGCATCGACCTGCTGGAGGTGGAACCCATGGCAGGCCTTCAGTTCATGCAGGGCGACTTCCTGGCCGAAGGCATGGATGATCGCCTGATCGAACTGCTCGGCGGCCAGCCCGACCTCGTCCTGTCCGACATGGCCGCCAACACGGTCGGCCACCCGCACACCGATCACCTGCGCACGATGGTGCTGGTCGAGGCCGCAGCCGACTTCGCCGTCCGCGTGCTGAAACCGGGAGGCACCTTTGTCGCGAAGGTGCTGGGCGGCGGCGCTGAAGGCCCGCTCGTCGCGGAACTCAAGCGCTGCTTCGAAAGCGTCCGCCACGCCAAGCCGCCGTCCAGCCGCAAGGAATCGAGCGAGACCTACCTCGTCGCAACCGGCCGCAAGACCGAAACCTAAGGCTCAACGGGCCGAAGGCCCGCAAGCGCGACCGCGCGTCGGCCATCAGGCCGCCCCCGCGGAGGGCTTCGCCTGTGAACGCATCCCCGCGCAGCCGCAAGCGCGACCGCGCGCCGCCGCTTGTGCGGCGCCCCCGCGGAGGGCTTCGCCCGTGAGCGCTTAAATCAACCCCCCGCCCAGGCTCAGCCGCACCAGCGCAACCGCGATAACAACAAGGTTCAGGATCTGGCCTTCCTTGCGCGACGAGATCAGGCCCAGGATCAGGCCAAGCCCCGCGATCGGCAGCACGAACCAGTTCGCCCAGCCGACGAAGGGGATGATACCAAACAGGGCAACAACACCGGCGGCAACGCCGATCAGGAGCGACAGGACATTCAACATTCGTGTGTTTCGCTTTCGAACAACTTGGGTCTCGCTCTCTCTCCGCCGAGATATGGCCCCGCATGGTGGAACTTCAATGCCTGCCCCTATAGTGGGGGCCGCATGACCCGAATCCCCCCCGCCGAATGGGCCCCCCAGCGCGCCCTCTTTCTGGGCTTCCCTTCTGATGGTTCGCTGTGGGAACAGGATCTCGCCCCTGCCCAGGCAGAGGTGGCTGCACTCGCCCGCCAGCTCGCGCAGACTGTGCCGGTCCTCCTGCTCGCCAGTGATGCGGATGCTGCCACGACGGCGCGTCTGCTGGCTCCCAGCGCCAGCGTCCACCAGGTCCCCTTCGGCGACATCTGGCTCCGCGACACAGGCCCAATCTTCACCGGCCCCGAATCCTGCGCGCGCTTCCGCTTCAACGGCTGGGGCGGCAAATATGATCTCGCCCACGATGATACCGTCGGCGCCGAAATGGCCGGCCTCATGTCGGCCGCCGTCGACGAACACCCGACCATCCTCGAAGGCGGCGCCATCGAATATGACGGCCAAGGCCTGCTCCTCACCACCGAACAGTGCCTCCTCAACCCCAACCGCAACCCCGGCTGGACGCGCGAAGCCGCCGAACAGGGCCTGTCGAAGGCACTCGGCACCCGCCGCATCGTCTGGCTCGGCGACGGGCTCCTTAACGACCACACCGACGGCCATGTCGACAATCTCGCCCGCTTCGTCGCCCCCGGCACCGTCGCGCTGCCGGTCGCGGCCGACGCGTCGGATCCCAATGCCGCCGTCTTCGCC
>JBKDAC010000322.1:0-438 GCA_046316515.1 Sandaracinobacter sp.
GCCGGCAAAGCCGCCGTCTGCGGGTGCCAGCAGATGCCCCCGGCCCTTGGAGAGTTCCGACAGGTCGGCGCCGGCACAGCAGAAGTCTGGCGAAGAGGAGGTGAGGATGACGACCCGGATTTCGGGGTCGCGCTCGGTTTCCTTCACGATCCAGTCCATCGCGGTGGCGACATCGCCATTGACGGCGTTGCGCTTGTCGGGGCGGTTCAGGCGGACGAGGCCGATATGGCCTTCGACGACGTCGTAGAGGACTTCACGGCCGACGGATTCGGGCTTCTCGGTCATCATTCTTTCCCCAATTGCTGCAGTTCGCCCGTATCCCAGTAGTAGGGCTTGCTGGTGGCGATACGCCCGGCCTTGACTTCGTTGACCTCGACCATCTCATGGGATCGGCGGCCGCCGGGGGCCTCGAAGCTGAATGTGTAGATGTCGGACACG
>JBKDAC010000323.1:0-3494 GCA_046316515.1 Sandaracinobacter sp.
AATGTGTCCGCGCGCGTTGCGCCCGGATAGAGATAGCCGATCACACCCGCGGAGCTGTTGAATGCACCGATCGTTCCGCTCCAGCCGGCAGAGATGTCGACTTCTGCCGTGGCCCCGTTCAAGTTGGAGACGTTCGAGGCCCAGGCGCTTGCGAAGATCCCCGAGTGCGTGTCGAGCTGCACGAAGGGCTGCAGGGCAGGGCCGATGTCCGTGCGGCTGAGGCCGCGAAACCGGTAGTCGCTGACAAGTGAGAGCGACCCGCTGATTCGCGGCACCGTCGCGGTCGCCCGGTCCAAAGGCGCAGTCATCACTGTTTGGGAATGTCCGGCGGCCGGGGCAAGCGCCGCGCAAAGCAGCAGCATGGGCATCAGGATAGGCGGCGGTCGCCGGATGCTGGAAGGGGCGTCCATCGGCCATGTCTTAGGCCGCCTGACCGGACGCTGCCACTCCATCCGGCCCGCAGGCAGTGCTGTCGAGCGAAGACGCATCTGCCGCCGGCATCGGAATGCCGGCGGCAGACAGGTTCAAGTTACCGTCAGAAGACGCCGGTCACCGAGAAGACGATGCGCCCGCTCGAGATCGAGGAACCGTCCGACACCCTGGAGAAGTTCGGCTGCAGGCGGAGCCAGTCGGCGCTGCCTGTGCTGATGTCCGTGTCGATATATGCCACGCCCAGGACGACGGGCCCGACTACGACGTCGGCACCCAGCAGCCAGTCGAAATAGGAACCGGTCGGCGCGACGCTGGTGCCGTTCGGACCAAGGCCGGGGTTGCCATCCGAGTAGCCCAGGTGGGCCTTCAGCGTTATGGGCGTTTCGGGGATGCCATAGGTGACGTCGCCCCACAGATAGAGGTTGTCTTCGGTATCACCGATTCTGCTTTCCGGGTGGGCAGACCAGTTGCCCAGTGCCTCCTGCCTGGGCGCATAGGCGATGCCGCCCAGCAGCCCGACCGGGCCGAGGGTGCCGTTCAGCTTGGCGTAGAGTTCGGCGAAGTCCGTCGTGTCGGCGCCGCCCGGATACATGTACCAGGTCAGCCCCATGTCGAGTGCGCCGTTGCCCACCGGCAACTTGTAGCCACCGAACAGGTCGAGCTCGACGTTCGGTCCGCCGAAGGTGCCCCAGCCGGCGAGGCTGGACGACCAGAAGCCGGCATAGAAACCGCTCTCGTGCGAGACGCTGATGCCGCCCTGCACGGCAAAACCCTTGTCGGACTGCGAAACACCGCGGAACCGGTAATCCGAGACCAGTGCAACCGAGCCCGAAACGGTGAAGGCAGGCGTCTTCTCGGCTTCCTGCGCCTGGGCGGCACCGGCAGGTGCCAGCAGCGCTGCAACCAGCGGAGCGGCAGCAAGAAGGGTGGAACGAACGAGTCTCATAAATGTCTCCCTTGGCACCGCGGATGCGGTGATAGTGCCCTGAACCGCCCTAGCGGTCGTGGTTAAAGGGCCAAGGGTCCTGCGCTCGCGTGCGCTGCCAATTATGCGGCGTGGAGCTATTGCTCTCTTCATTGCACCAGAAAGCAATTTTGTGTGGCGCACAAGACGCTGCAAGCCATGATCTGCGAAACTGCCTCCCGCTGTGCCAAAACTGCCACAGGTGACCGGAGCGACCCGCCGGCGCGGCGCCCAAAGCGTGTGGCCGCCGTTCCCATGTGCGCTCGCTGTCGCTATTGAAGGACAATGAGCGATCTGTTCGCCGGCGCAGCCGCTGGTTCCCAGGGTTATGATGCATCCGCCATCGAGGTTCTCGAGGGGCTGGAACCTGTGCGCCGCCGTCCCGGCATGTACATCGGCGGAACGGATTCCGCAGCGCTGCACCATCTGGCGGCTGAAGTGCTGGACAATTCGATGGACGAGGCCGTCGCCGGTCACGCCAGCCGAATCGAGGTGGAACTGGCAGCCGACGGGACGCTGACCATCAGCGACAATGGCCGCGGGATCCCGGTCGATCCGCACCCGCGCTTCCCCGAAAAGTCCGCGCTCGAAGTGATCCTCACCATGCTGCACTCGGGCGGGAAATTCACCGCCGGCGCCTATGCGACGTCGGGCGGCCTGCACGGCGTCGGCATCTCGGTGGTGAATGCGCTGGCCGAGTCGCTCACCGTGGAGGTCGCGCGCAACCGCACGCTCTGGCGGCAACGCTATTCCCGGGGGCATGCGCTGGGCCCGCTCGAGAATCTGGGGCCTACGTCTAACCGGCGCGGAACAAGTGTGAGCTTCCGGCCGGATCCCGAGATCTTCGGCCCGGGCGTGCATTTCCTTCCCGAGCGTTTGTACCGGCTGGCGCGTTCCAAGGCCTATTTATTCGGGGGCGTGGAAATCCGCTGGCGCTGTGCGCCGTCGCTTGCCACGGAAAAGGTGCCCGAGACCCAGACCTTCATGTTCCCCGGCGGTCTTGCCGACCATCTGGCCGAGGATGTGGCCGGCGAGGCGACTGTCACGAACCAGCCCTTCGCCGGCACACACGAATTCGGTGGAAATGTCGGCCGCGTGGAATGGGCAATGCACTGGACCGTGGCGGCCGATGGTGCCCACAGCTGGTACTGCAACACCATTCCCACGCCCCAGGGCGGCACGCACGAGGCGGGGTTCCGCACCGCAATCATCAAGGGGCTGAAAGGCTTTGCCGCCCTTATCAACAACCGCAAGGCGACCGACCTGACGGCCGACGATGCGCTTATCGGCACCCGGATCATGCTTTCGCTGTTCATCCCGCAGCCGCAATTCCAGTCCCAGACCAAGGACAGGCTTGCTTCGGTCGAGGCGCAGCGGCTGGTGGAAACCGCCGTGAAGGATCACTTCGATCACTGGCTGGCCGAGGAGCAGGAGCGGGGGCGCGCGCTGCTGCAGTTCGCGATCGACCGGATGGACGAGCGGCTGGCGCGCCGGGCCGAGCGCGAGGAAAAGCGCAAAACCGCGACCAACGCGCGCAAGCTGCGTCTGCCGGGCAAGCTGACCGACTGTTCGGCAAACGGCCGTGATGGCACCGAACTGTTCATTGTGGAGGGCGATTCGGCCGGCGGATCGGCCAAGCAGGCGCGCGACCGGGCGACCCAAGCGATCCTTCCCATCCGCGGCAAGATTCTGAACGTGGCAAGCGCGGCTGCCACCAAGATCGGCGCCAACCAGGAAGTCGCCGACCTTGCACTGGCGCTGGGCTGCGGCACGCGTGACAAGTATCGCGACGAGGCGATCCGATATGACCGCGTGATCATCATGACTGACGCAGACGTCGATGGCGCGCACATCGCCACGCTGCTGATGACCTTCTTCTTCCAGGAAATGCCGGGTCTGGTTCAGGCCGGTCGGCTTTATCTGGCCCAGCCGCCGCTCTACCGCCTCAGCGCGGGCGCTGAGAGCGTCTATGCCCGCGACGATGCCGAGCGCGAATATCTGATGGCGACGAAGTTCAAGAACCGGAAGATAGAGGTCGGCCGGTTCAAGGGCCGTGGCGAGAGGGCCCCATCGCAACGGCGGGAAACCACCATGGCCC
>JBKDAC010000324.1:0-5417 GCA_046316515.1 Sandaracinobacter sp.
GGCAACGGCATCCTGACCGTCGAGAACGAGGAGCAGGCCCTCGTCCGCGCAGATCCCGCGAAGAAGAACAAGCCCGGCGAGGCAGTGGCCGCCGCGCTTGCCCTGCTCGATCTGCGCAAGAAGTTCGGCTGAGCCGCCAAAGGCCCGGTGGTCGCACAGCCGGGCTCAGGCCCGGTGGTCGCCCGGTCGGGCTCAGGCCGTCAGCAGGTTGCGCGGATTGCCGAACTCCATGTCGGCGGTGAAGCCGAAGCCGGGCAGCACTTCATAGTGCAGCCCCTTGCCCAATCCGGCCATCGCATGGCCTTTTGGTTTCAACCCCAGCGTGCCGGCAACTGCCAGGATGAAATTGTCGCGGATGGTCACTGTCGGCGCCTCATAGAGCGCGGCGTCGGTGAAGTGCCGACAATACCAGTGGCATTCCACCAGCGCGCTGTAGGCCGCCTCGTCGGGCGCTGCGGGATCGCGAAACTGCTTCAGGTTGGTCACGCTCAGCAGGCCGGGCGCCACCAGTTCCAGCCACTGCTCCACCAGCTGCTCCAGGATATCCAGGCCCAGGCCGAGGCCCCCCAGCCCCAAGTTCAGCGGATGATGGCCGCGCGCGCCGGCCTTCTTCAGGAACGCCGCCTGCCCTGTCGGCAGCAGCGCGGCAGGCAGGTCCAGCGCCCGGGTTGCGCGCAGCGTCAGCAGCTCCTGCAGCTTGTCCTGCTCTCCGAAGGTGCCGAAGCCGGGCATGGCCACCTTGACCCGATAGCGCGCATCGTCCTCCTTCACATCGATCTTGCCCACGGCCTTCTGGAACCCCAGCACCTCCTGCCCGGTGATGGCCGACGTCGCATTGTCCACCCCGATGAAGGGAAAGACCCAAGTCAGCCGCGGAAAGTGGAGGCCCAGCGGCCCCCGCTGCCAGCGGATCACGGGCACCATGAAGCCATATTCATGCTGCCGCATGTAGGATGCGGTGATCGGCTCCCCATGCTCGCTCGATTCCATGTGCGGGTAGTGATTGACCGCCAGATAGACGAGCGGCACGACCGGCTCGAACCAGCATTCCGGCGCAAACAGGTTCAGATAGCGCCGGCAGTAATCGCCCAGCGCCCCCATGTCGGCCGGCATAGGAAAGCTCCGCACCTGCACGCCTTGGAAATAATAGGGCGGCGCCCCCTGCTGGTTGCCGGGCTGCTCAATGAACCGCATGGGACGTCCCTCCGACACCCGCACCCCGAACGCGGGGCAACACTTCCATCTTCGCACAGCCCAGCGTCAGCGCGAAATCCGCCCCGAACTGCGCCGAGGGCGTGCGGAAACCCGGCTGGCGATCATCGGCCAGGATGCGGCGGGCAACGGCTGCCGCGCTGACGGTCGTGAAGCTGTAGCCATCGGCCGTTCGCATCCTGAGCCAGGTGGGGCGCCGCCAGCGATCCTCGGCCTCGGCCACCAGCGTAAAGCCTCTGTCACCCAGTGCCGCGGCCGTAGGCCGTGCCGGCGCCAGCGCGGTCAGCGTGCGTGGCACCAGGTCCCCCGCAACGCCCGACGCTGCCTCCAGCAGCCAGGCCCCGGCCGGCCAGGCCAGCCGCTCGGCAAGGCCGCCTTCGGAATAAGTCTCGATTGTCTCCACTCCGGTCGAGATCGCCCCGGTCACAAGGTCGGGCCAGGGAACAGCAAGCGCGCGGCTGCGGCCCCTGCCGAAATCGAATATCGCCGCCAGCGACGCGGCCGGCAACGCAACCAGCTCGCCATTGCGCCGAACCAGCGTCTCGCGCCCGCCCAGCCTTAGCATGGTGCCGACCGACCCGCGCGACATCAGGTGGCTGCGCGACGTCGCGATCCGCAGCACCCGCGCGCCCGGCACGGCTGCGGCCGCCATCGCCAGCAGGCAATCCGACGCGACGATCGAAAAGCCGGCACCGGGCATCAGCATCACGCCGCGCGCCCGCGCCAGCGGGCCCAGCTCCACCGCATCGCGGAACACCGGCCATTCGCCGGCTATGTCCAGATAATCGGCCTTCGCCCGGATCGCGGCCCGCATCATCGGGGCCGCCGTCTCGCGGAAAGGCCCGGCACAGTGCAGCACCGCCGAAAAGCCGCCCAGCGCCCATTCCAGCGCAGCCGCATCCCCCAGGCCGAACGCCTGCCATGCCAGGCCCAGCGGCTCGGCGACCGCGGCCACCTTGCGCGCGTCGCGCCCGGCCAGCACCAGCCCTTCGCCAAGGTCCGCCAGCGCGGCCGCCAGCGCGCTGCCGGAAAAGCCGCTGGCCCCATAGAGAAGCAGCCGCCCGCTCATCGCCGCTCGAACACCCAGGGGATAAGGCCCGCCAGAAACGCGCGGTCCGCCGTGTCGGGCATCCGGCCGAAGGCAAGCCCATGTTCATACGCGGCGGCACCGGCCAGCGCGCCGGCAACCGCACGGGCATGGGCGATCGAACCATGCCGCTCCATCATCTCCGCCACATCCTCCACCATCGCTCGCGTGCGGCCCGCGCGCGGTAGCGCCAGCATCGCCCGCAGCCGGGCCCGCTCGTCGGCGTCGGCATGCTGCTCCACATGGATCAGCATCAGGGTCCGCTTGCCCTCGTACAGGTCGCCCAGATGCTCCTTCCCATAGGCCGGATCGGCCACGAAGTTCAGCAGGTCGTCCTGGATCTGGAAGGCCGCCCCCAGGAAGAAGCCGAAGCGCGCCACCGTCTCGGGATCAGCCCGCCCGCGGCTGCCGATCAACAGCCCCAGCTGCAACGGCCAGATCACCGACATCCAGGCCGTCTTCTTCAAAACCATTTCCAGATAGTCGCTGTCGGACAGGCCACGGGCATTGCCGTCGCGCCAGCCCAGTTCCAGCGCCTGGCCCTCTGCCGTCTCGCGCGACATGCGCAGGGTCGCGGCCATCGCCTGCTTCACCACATGGGGCCCCTGCGGCTCCACCGCGTCCAGCAGCAGGGCGATCGCGTGCATCAGCGTGGCGTCGCCGGCGTTCAGCGCCAGCGGCAGGCCGTGCAGGCGCTGCAGGGTGGGCAGGCCGCGCCTCTCCTCGCTGTCGTCCTCGATATCATCATGGATCAGCAGGCCATTGTGGAACAGCTCGATCGCCGCTGCCGTGCCCACGGCTTCGGGCGGGCGGGGGCCGAACAGGCCGGCCGCCGCCATGCACAGGCCGCCGCGCATCATTTTACCCGGACGGCGAGGATAGTCGGCGACCAGATCCGACAGCCAGGGCGAGCGCGGCTGGGCGTGGAGAAACCGCTCCAGCTCGGCCCGCGCCGCGGCGCCATGGGCCTTCAGCGCCTCGGCAACGGCCGGCGGCGTGAAGGACCCGCAGGGCGCAGGGGTGAAGTCAGGCGCCGGCCGGAAATGGGGCGCCTGTGTCGGCGGAACTGCCGTGTCTTGGACCGGGTGTTCGACCCCCGGCCAGACAACATTCACGAGGCGATCTCGATCGTCACGGCGGCCACAGGCTCGCCACTGGCTGCATCGCAGACGGTCCCCGTATAGCGCCCGCCCGGCTGGTCCTCGGGAAGCTCGACGATGGCAACGATGCCCTCGCCGTCGCCCGCGCTGGTGAAGCGCACCCTGGTCAGCGGTGGGGGGCCCTGGCGCAGCGGGTGGAAACCGGCGGTTACCAGGCTCGCAGGCCGCTCTGCCACCGTCATCGGCACGGGCCGCGCCCGCGCGCGGTCGGGCCCGGTGAAGGCAATGGTCAGCATCGGGCCCGCCTTCGCCGTCGCGGCGGCATGGCGCGGGGCCGCAACCGTGGTGCCCAGCGGCCTCAGTGCATCCTTCAGCGCCGGGTCGCGCAGAACTGCGCCCACCAGGTCGAACCAGACGGTCGAAAGTTCCCGCCCCAGCGCCACCAGCCGGTTGCCCAGCACCGACAATTCCTCGGGCGTATCGCTTAGTTCATAGCGGCCCGCGGCCATGCGTTCGGCCGCCAAGCGCCCCTGCCGCAGATTCTCGCCGATCACCTCGTATCCGGCCCTGACGGCTTCGACGACTCCCTTGCCGACATCCTCGCCGCCACCGCCCAGCCCGCCCAGGGTAAAGCCATCGCGGATCGGGTCGGTGCGCTCGGCCACCGGCCGCGTCGCCCGACCGGCGGCTGCTGTCGTGCTCTTCTTTCCAGCCATTCCCTGCTCCTCCCCATTCCCTGCTCTATCCTTGCCCTGGCCTGCCACCCTCTCAGGGGTGGTCATAGGCCATGATGTCCTGCAGCTTCGGAAAGCCCGAAAGTGCGTGCGCGGCCAGCATGCCCGACATCACGGCGGATTCCGTGCAGCCGGAATTCAGACCGCAGGCAGTCCAATCCCCGGCAAGCGTCAGATTGTCATAGCTGCGCTCCAATGGCGAGATGCGGAAGCGCCCGCTGCCTGGAAGCGACAGCACATAGCGTTCCGACGGGCTGACGTTCGCGCGCCAATATTGCGTGGCGAACCGCTCGGGCCCCGCGCCTTCGCCGCTCGTCCCTTCGGCGTCCGCCAGCACCGACCAGCGGAACCGCCCTTCGGCATCCAGCAGCTTCGGCCACAGGTGCGGCACCTGCTCTTCCAGGAATTTCGCGGCTGCCGCCTTCACCTCGTCGGCGCGGTGCTGCGGATAGCCGGTGTCGGCGTCGGTCGGCGCCACGTCCGGGTCCTTCAGGGCCGAGCAGAAATAGATGGCAGTCGCCGGCGGCGCCATCCACGCCTCTTCCGGGATCACATGGGCCATGTCGCACCAGGTGTCGAAAGGCTTCACGAAAGCCGAGCTGATATAGGGCGGGCCGTCCCAGCCCAGCTGCTCCAGGTCCTCGGTCAGCCAGATCTGGAAGGCCTGGGTCGCGGTCGTCTTGACATGCGCGACCATATCGCGCCAGCGCGCGTCGCGCGCCAGGATCTCGGGCGCGACATGCGGAATGGCGCCGATGCTGGTGCCCAGCACCACGAAATCGAAATCGCGCTGCGCCTCCAGCGACACGGTGCCGGCGCGTGTGCGGTCCCAGTGATTCTCGAACTGTGGCCGGGCCTCGGCAAGCCGCGCCCCGTCCTCCAGTTGGCGCCAGTCGGGATCGCTGGGCCAGCAGGGCCGCCCGGCGACATCGATCATGGGCTGATAGGCGCCGCCACCCCGAACCCGGGCCTGCACATCGAACTCCAGCCGCGCCACATGCGGCGCGTCCCCCCAGGCCATGCCGACATTGGTCAGCCGGTGGAAGAAGCGGAAATCGACGCCGCGATCCTTCAGCGCCTCGTACAGTGGGGCGAACACCACGTCGCCCATGCCGGCGCGCATCCGCCAGAACAGCGAGCCGCGATAGCCGAACAGCATCCTGAGCGAACCGCGCGTGCCGCTGCCCGCCGCAAAGGCCGGCCGCGCCGGATCCCCACCGTCCTGCGCAAAGCCCAGGTCATAGAGGCCGCGGATGAAGGGCGACGACAGCGACCGTTCCGAGG
>JBKDAC010000325.1:0-1283 GCA_046316515.1 Sandaracinobacter sp.
CGGATGCGAGCGCGAAGGGGATGAAGGGCATGCCGGGGGCGAGCGCGAGCAGGCCCATAAGGCCCGCGACGACTGCAAATGCCTGTGGGTGGCGGCCCAGCTGGTCGCCCAGCGCCCGGCCTGTCTTGCCGGTCATCCCGCCCTTCGAGACCAGGAGGCCCGCCGCGGTGGAGACAATCAGGGCCGGAATCTGTGTGACGAGGCCGTCGCCGACCGTCAGCAGCGTGTAGGTGTGGAAGGCGTCGGCCAGCGGCAGATCATGTTCCAGGATGCCGATCAGCAGGCCGATCACGATGTTGATTCCGGTGATCAGAAGGCCTGCGACGGCGTCGCCTTTCACGAACTTCGACGCGCCGTCCATGGCACCATAGAAGGCGCTGTCGCCCTCGACCTCGGCACGGGCGGCCTTGGCCTGCTCTTCCGTCAGCAGCCCTGCCGACAGGTAGTCATCGATCGACATCTGCTTGCCGGGCATGGACTCGATGCTGAAACGTGCCGCGACCTCGGCGATGCGGCCAGCACCCTTGGTGATGACGACGAAGTTGATGACGATGAGGATGACGAAGATCGTGACGCCGATCACGGTCTGGCCGCCCATCAGGAAGCCGCCGAAGGCACCGATCACGCCGCCGGCAGCATCCGGGCCTTCATGCCCATGGCTGAGGATCAGGCGGGTGGAGGCAAGGTTCAGCCCCAGCCGCAACATCGTCGCGATCAGCAGGATGGTCGGGAAAGCCGACAGCTGGGTCGGCTTTTCGATGAACAGCGACGTCATCAGGATCATCACCGAGAGGGTGATGGACAGGGCGAGGCCCAGATCCAGCAGCCAGGCCGGAAGCGGCAGGATGAGCATGCCGATGATGATGACGACGCCGGCCGCCAGCGCGAGGTCGCGGTTGTCCCCTATGCGGGCGAGAAGCTGGGCAATGCGGGGCGGCATCAGGCGGCGGGCACGACTGCAATGCCGGCCTCGGCAAAGGTCTTGAGCTTGTTGCGCATCGTCCGCACCGAAATGCCGAGGATGGAGGAGGCGGTGGTCCGGTTGCCGCGGCAATGGGCAAGCGTCTGCAGGATCAGATCGCGCTCCACGGCCTCGACGGAGCGGCCGACGAGGCTGTCTGCGAAGGCCGGCGCCGGAGCGGGCGCGGCATCGTCCAGTGCGCGGCCATCATCGAGGACCAGGGCGTCCGTATCGATCGCCGCGCCTGGCGAAAGCAGGACGGCGCGATAGACCAGATCCTCGAGCTCGCGGACGTTTCCGGGCCAGCGCCAGCCTGCCAGAC
>JBKDAC010000326.1:0-8733 GCA_046316515.1 Sandaracinobacter sp.
CATCCTGGGCCCGCTGCTCGCCTCGGATGCCGCAGCCGTGAAATCGGTCGCCGAGGCAAAGGGGATCACCATGCTCAGCTTCTCCAACGATTCCTCGATCGCGGGCGGCAGGCTCTATGTCCTGGGCTTCCAGCCGGCCCAGTCGGTCAGCCGGGTCGTCGACTATGCGGCGGGCAGGGGGATGAAGCGGTTCGCAGCACTGGTGCCCGACGGCATCTATGGCCAGCGCACCTCGGTTGCCTTCACGCGCGCCGTCAGCGCCAGTGACGGCCAGGTGGTGGCCCTGCAGAATTTCGCCCGCACGCCGGCCGCCCTGCCCGCCGCCGCCCGCAAGGTAACTGACTATGACGTCCGGCTGAAGCAGGCCGGTTCCGCCACGCCCAAGAAGCGCCCAGACGGCACGATCGCCACGCCGTCGGCCGACCTGCCGCCTGTTTCATTCGAGGCCCTGCTGGTCGCCGACTCAGGCGCCATTGCCGCCGCCTTCGGCCCGCACCTCGCCAAGTTCGGCGCGCCCACGGGCAGCTATCTGATGATGGGAACCGAGCTCTGGAACACCGAGCCCGGCCTCGGCGCCTCCCAGGCCCTCCGCGGCGCCGTGTTCGCCGCCGTGCCGGACCAGCGCTTCCAGTCCATGGCCAAGCGCTACCAGGCCCGCTTCGGCGGCACCCCCTCGCGCCTCGCCAGCATGTCCTATGATGCCATGCTGCTCGCCGTCAGCACGGCCGGCCAGCAGTGGAAACTGGGCATGCCCTTCCCGCAAACCCTCCTCGCCGACCCCCAAGGCTTCGCCGGCGTCGACGGCATCTTCCGCTTCAAGGGCAACATCGCCGAACGCGGGCTGGAAGTGCAGCAGGTGGGCCCGTCAGGTTTCACAACTGTCAGCCCGGCTCCAACCGCGTTTTAAGCGAGGGCCTCCGCCGGGGCGGGCGCTGCCCGCCACCCGGCAGGGGCGTGATGCCCCTGCATCCCCTTCGATGCACAGTCCCGTTGGAATATGCGCAGATGTCGTGGTGAACCTGCCTGAAGCGCTAACTCTGTCGTCGCGCAAATCTTATCTGACGCCCGGACGAGGCCCTGAATGTTGAACAAGGATGATCACGAACATCTGATCCCAATGCCTCAATGGGCAACTTTTCGGGAGATTGCAGACGCCTTTGCTGCCGGAAACTTTCGGCTTCGCAATCGTCCCGTGGCGCGTGTGCTGCCAATCAGCTCTCAAACTGCAGCCTGGATGGCGGAGAATCTGTCCGCCTATGGCGACAGCCTTGGGCCTCTGGATGATCGAATATGGGACCGCTCCATCTATCGCTGGATGGGAGGATATTGGGCGGTCCTGTTGGAACTCAGCACGTTTGCCGAACCGGTGAGCGATCTCACCCTTCACGCGAAGCTGTACGAGACCGGCAACAACCTCGTCCTTGCGCACTCTGGAGTCTTCGTCCCCTAGCTGGCGCTCAGCAGGCACGACGCGTCCAGCACCTTCGCCAGTTTCGTGGGTGCAGGGAAGTCACTTCCCTGCCGGGTTCAAGGGCAGCGCCCGTGGCCGCCGGAGGCCCTCTACCGGCTCGCCTTCGGCCTCAACACATGGTCCTCTGCCCCCACATCGATGCAATGCACCCCATTCACCGCCGGGCGCTGGTGCCAGTCGCGCACCGCCAATGCCCGTGCAGCATCCCGCCGGCCGGCGGCGCGGTGCGCTTCCATCGTCGGCCGGCTGAACTCATAGCCCCGCGCCTTCCCGCTAAAGGCCTTGTCGCGATAGATGATCTGGGCGATCTCGATATGCTGCTCATAGGCGAACTGGCGCAGCACATCGATCTCGGCGTCCGACAGGCCCGACAGGTCCGCCCCGCAGCTGTCGAGCACCCGGCGTACCACCAGCCGGGCGGGGCTCAGCGCCATCTCCAGGTTGGTGTTCAGCCGCGTCCGGCTCGCATAGCGGATGTCCTGCGCCCGGGTTTCCGCGTCCAGCAGCGTCGCCGGGAACGGCCCTTCCGACGGGAACAGGTCCACCTGGAAGATATTCTTGTCGAATTGCGTGCCTTCATCCAGCACATGCTGCAGCGGCGCGTTGGAGGCGATGCCCCCGTCCCAGAACCAGTCGTCGCCGATCTGCACGGGCGGGAAACCGGGCGGCAGCGCGCCCGACGACATCACATGCTCCGCCGTCACCCGCATGTGGTCCGGCCCGCCCTTGGTGTCGAAGAAGTGCATCCGCCCTGTGGTCACGGAAACCGAGCCCACCGACAGCCGGATCGGCCCATCGTTCAGAAGGTCCCAGTCGATCAGCTCATTCAGCGTCTGCCTCAGCGGTTCGGTGTCGTAATGGCTGATCGCCCCCAGCGAGCCGCTCGGCTGCAGCTTCGCCGGCGGAAAGCGCGGCCGGAAAAACCCCGGCACGCCGGTCGCCGCAATCCACACGGCCGCCCCTTCCGACCAGATCTCGCGCGCGGCACCGTCCGGAATCTGGAAGCCGGGCACCAGTCTGGAAGAAATCCGCTCCCAGAATTGCACCAGCGCCGGGATGCGGCGGTGGGGCGGATTCCCCGCAATCAGCGCCGCGTTGATCGCGCCGATGGAAATCCCGCACACCCAGTCGGGCCCAACGTCCATCGTCGCCAGCTCCTCGCAGACCCCCAGGTGATAGGCGCCGAGCGCCCCGCCTCCCTGCAGAACCAGCACGTTCAGATGCGGCGGCCGAAGGTCAACCGGCGTGTCCCGGCAGTCGATCCGCAGCGCCGCCCGCCCTTTGCCCGCTGCCTTCGCCATTCGCCCCCCCATCGCTCAGCCCTCGGCTGCCAGCTGCTCCATTGCCGGGCGCAGACTACGCACATCGTAGCCCGCGGACATCGCCGAATCAATGATGCCCTCGATGTCCGCCCCCCGCGCGGCCGACGCCAGCGCCCACAGCATCGCCGAGCGCGTACCCGACCGGCAGTAGGCCAGAATCGGCCGGGGCGAGACCATGAGCGCACTCAGCGCCGCCACCTGCTCCACCGAAAAGCCCGAATGATCGATCGGGATCGCACAATATCCCAACCCAGCCGCCTGCGCCGCCGCTTCCATATCGGCCCCCTCCGGCTGGTCGAACGCCTCGCCGTCGGGCCGGTTGTTCACAACAAAGCCGAAGCCCGCCGCCTTCAGCGCATCGATCTCGCCCAGCTCAATCTGTGGCGCGACGGCGAATGTGTCCGACAGCCTGCGGATATCCGGCATCAGTTCCTCCTGAGATCGGGCGCAAGCGCCTCGGTGCGCAGCCCGTCCAGCACCGTGCCGAACGCCGCCACCTGCTGCCCGTCGCTGCCCAGCCGGCGGACGGCTACCGTGCCTTCTTCCGCCTCGCGCCGGCCCACCACCAGCAACACCGGCACCTTCGCCAGGCTGTGCTCACGCACCTTGTAGTTGATCTTTTCGTTCCTCAGGTCCGCCTCGGCCCGGATGCCTGCGGCCTTCAGCTGCTCGACGAGGCCCTCGGCATAGGCATCCGCATCCGAAACGATCGTCGCCACCACCACCTGCACCGGTGCCAGCCACAGCGGGAACCGCCCGGCATGGTGCTCGATCAATATGCCGATGAAGCGCTCGAAGGTGCCCAGGATCGCGCGGTGCAGCATCACCGGCCGGTGACGTTCGCCATCCTCACCCACATAGCTTGCGTCCAGTCGCTCGGGCAGCACCCGGTCCGACTGGATCGTCCCCACCTGCCAGGTGCGGCCGATCGCGTCCGTCAGGTGGAACTCCAGCTTGGGGGCATAGAAGGCGCCCTCGCCCTCCAGCTCCTCGAAGCCGGCCTTGATGCTGTCGGGCAGGTTGGAAACCTGCACCGCCCGACGCAGTTCCTCCTCCGAAAGGTCCCACATCGCATCGTCGCCGAACCGCTTCTCCGGCCGCAGCGCCAGCTTCACCGCATATTGGTCAAAGCCGAGATCGGCATAGACCGAGTGCAGCAGGTCGATAAACGCCGCCACCTCGCCCACCAGCTGGTCCTCGCGCACGAAGATATGCGCATCGTCCTGCGTGAACTGGCGTACCCGCATGATCCCGTGCAGCGCGCCGTGCGGCTCGTTCCGGTGGCAGCAGCCGAACTCCGCCATCCGCAAGGGCAGGTCGCGATAGCTCTTGATGCCCTGGCGGAAGATCAGCACATGCGCCGGGCAGTTCATCGGCTTCAGCGCCATCCACTCGGCGTCATCCGAAACGATCGGCCCCTCGTCCGCGATGTTCGGCACCTCGTCGGGGATCACGAACATGTTCTCGCGATACTTGCCCCAGTGGCCGCTCTGCTCCCACTGCCTGGCGTCCATCACCTGCGGGGTCTTCACCTCCACATAGCCGGCGGCATCCAGCCGGCGCCGCATATAGGCCTCCAGCGTGCGCCAGATCAGGTAGCCCTTCGGATGCCAGAACACGCTCCCGTGTGCCTCGGACTGCAAATGGAACAGGTCCATCTCCGCGCCCAGCTTGCGGTGGTCGCGCTTGGCGGCCTCCTCCAGCATCAGCAGATGTGCATTCAGCTGCCTGCTTGTAAGCCAGCCGGTGCCATAGATGCGGCTCAGCTGCGGGTTCTTCTGGTCGCCCCGCCAGTAAGCCCCCGACACCCGTGTCAGCTTGAACGCCGCCGGGTCCAGCTTGCCCGTGCTCGGCAGGTGCGGCCCGCGGCACATGTCCATCCAGTCCGCACCCGACCAATAGACACTCAGCTCCTCGCCCTCGGGCAGCTCAGCCGCCCACTCGGCCTTGAACGTCTCGCCCTGATCCCGCCACCGTGCAATCAGGTCATCCCGACGCCAGACTTCCCGCTTCAGCACCTTGTCGGCGGCGATGATGCGGCGCATCTCGGCCTCGATTGCCGGCAGCTCCTCATCCGTGAAAGGCCCGCGCTCCGCCGGCGGCGCCAAATCATAATAGAAGCCATCATCCGTCGCCGGCCCGAAGGTGATCTGCGTGCCGGGATGCAGGCCCTGCACCGCCTCGGCCAGGATATGCGCAAAATCATGCCGCGCCAGCTCCAGCGCCTCCGCCTCGTCCTTCGCCGTCACAATGGCAAAAGTCGCGTCCTTGGTAATCGGCCGCTCGAGATCAACAACCTCGCCACCCACCCGCGCCGCCAGCGCTGCCTTCGCCAGCCCCGGCCCGATGCTGCGCGCCACATCGCCACCAGTGGTCCCGGCGGCGACTTCGCGCACCGAGCCATCAGGAAGCGTGAGACGGATAAGGGCGGACACGGGTTTGCTCCTTTGCGATCAGACCGCGCTCCCTACCGGGTGTACACCCCCAAGGGCAAGCAAGCCCGCAACCGTTCAGGATGGGTTCGGCTTGTTCGGCCACACAGGCAGCACAAACGACAGAGGGAGACAGCCATGCTGAACCTCGCCCGACTGACACCATGGGTTGCAGGCCCCGCCCTATGGGCCTCACCACGCCGGCCTTTGCCGACCCGCCGCCCCACCCGCCGCCCCACGCGCCGGCCCACGCGCCGGCCCACGGCAAGCGCGCCAAAGACGCCGCCCGCTGGGACGCCCGCTATTCCGAACGCCCTTATGTCGCCGACACCCGCAACCAGCCGCGCCGCCTCAGCCGCGCCGCCTCAGCCGCGACGAGTATATCTACCGCTGCTCCGACGACCGCTATTGCTCCCGCCGCTCAGACGGGACGACCGGCCTCATAATCGGCGCGCTTGCCTCGCGGACATAGACGTGCAGAGAGACCATTGGCCTTGACCGCTGTCCTACAGCCCCACCTTGCGGCTAGCCTGCGGCGCGCTGTTTCTCACCATCGGCAAGTTCAGGCAGTCCTGCCTCCGCGTGCGCATTGATGCGAATATGCGTGACTTTCGTGACTTTTCGGAGGGAAAACGGTCGACGCGCACAGTGGCGCGGCCGCGGGCAAAGCCCGCGAGTCCGCTAAGATCAAGAAAAGTTGGAAGTTGCGGGCGAAGCCCGCACGCCGGACTTTCGGCGAGTCTGCCGGCCAGCGCTGTGCGCTGGCGGCAGCCGCCTTCAGTCCACCATGTCCGCCACCAGGCGGCGCAGTTCCTGCCCGCTCAGGGTGCCGGGGTATTGGCGCACCGGGTATTGGCTCACGGGGTATTGGCTCACGGGGCTCTGGCCCTGCGTGCGCAGGCCGGCCTTGCGCCGGCGTATCATTGCTATTGTCATTCCATTCCTGGGCGCGGTGTCCGCGCCTCTTCTTGTGCTTCAAGTCATAGGGAGGTGCGCCCCTCCGCCAGGCGGAGGGTGCGACCATGCGTCGGCATATCGGCCGGCACGGAACAGCCCTCAGCGGCGGAAGTTGCCGCGCCGCGGGGCCCCGGGGCCACCACCGCCCGCCGATTTCTCGCGGAAGATAATGCGGCCCTTTTCCAGATCATAAGGGGTCATCTCGACGACAACCCGGTCGCCCACCACCGACCGGATGCGGAATTTCCGCATCTTGCCGGCCGTGTAGGCAATGATCCGATGGTCATTCTCCAGACGGACGGCGAACCGTCCGTCTGGCAGAACTTCTTCGATCTCGCCGTCGAGCGAAAGCAGCTCTTCCTTGGCCATCGGGCCTCAGGCGAGCTTCAGGTTCGTGGCGGACATCTTGCCGCGACGGTCCTGTTCCAGCTCATAGGTCACGCGCTGGTCGCGATCGAGCGTGGCAAGACCCGAGCGTTCGACAGCCGTGATGTGCACGAAGCTGTCGCCCGAGCCGTCCTCGGCTGCGATGAAACCATAGCCCTTGTCGGCGTTGAAGAATTTGACTGTGCCAGTCAGCATGTGAGTGTCCTTTCAGGACCAAGCGTGCCCCGCCCGGCAACATGCCGGCGAGGTTGTTGATGCGATGAAAGGAAGGATGCGCTTCTAGGGGGAACCCCTGGCCCGGCGCATTGGCGCCAAACGTCCCGGTTCCGACAGTCACTCAAGCTTCGTCTCAACGACGTCAGCGGTCCCCATATGGGCCACCTGCGGAAAATTGCAAGGTGCACCGATATTTATCCGAACGACAGCGGCCATCTGGCGCCGCGCGCCAAGCCGCGCTAGCCTTGGCCTATGCGCTGGAAACACTTGTCTTTCGCCCTTCCCATGCTGGCCCTCGCCGGTTGTGGACAGGTCACCGAAATCCTCGATGCCGCCCCCGTCGCCGCCGGACTCGTCGCCCGCACCATGTGCACCGCCGTCTTCGTCCAGGGCCGCCCCGAATCCGACATCCGGCCCTATGAACTGGGCCCGGTGCTCGATGAACGCTTGGGCTATGTCGACACCATCATCGACACCCGCGCCGGCGAAATCTCGGGCGGCCTCTGGCGCCTGCCCTTCATGACCGCCGGCCACACCCCCGGCCTGGGCTGCGCGGTTGGCCGCCCCGGCGAAGGGCCGGGCAAGCCGCTGAAGGTCGCGCCAGACCCGCGCCCCTGGCCCGCCGGCGATGCCCTGGCGGCAGAGGCCGCAATTCCCGACGCCGCCGCGCTGGATGCCGCCATCGCCGACGCGTTCAGGCCCGTGCCCGCCGACAAGGCCGCCTTCGATCCCGTCACCCGCTCGATCGTCATCATCCACAACGGCCAGCTCATCCGCTCCGCCCACGCCCGCGGCTTCACCGCCATGACGCCGCAATATTCCGCCTCAATGGCCAAGACGGTCTCGGCCTCGCTCGTCGGCATCCTGGTCGCGCAGGGGAAGATGGCAGCCACGGATGCCGCCCTGCTGCCGGAATGGACGGCAAAGCCCGCCGACCCGCGCGCCGCCATCACGGTCGACAACCTCCTCAACATGGAATCCGGCCTCGATTTCAACGAGGATTATGGCGCCGGCGGAGACCCGGCCCGCATGCTCTATGCCGAAAACAGCGCAAGCCTCTACGCCGCCGCCAAGCCCCGGCGCGAGGAGCCCGGCACCCGCTTCTACTATTCCAGCGGCGACACCAACATCCTGATGCGCGTCGCCCGGCTGAAATCCGGCCTGCCTCAGCAACAATGGAACCGCTTCCCGAACGATGCGCTGTTCACGCCGATGGGCTTTCGCACCGCCATCTTCGAACAGGACGCAGCCGGCGACTTCATTGGCTCCACCTTCGTCTTCATGGGCGCCCACGACTGGGCCCGCTTCGGCCTGATGCTGGCCGACGGCGGCCAATATCAGGGCCGGCAGATCGTGCCGGCCGACTGGGTGGCCCGCATGTCCACGCCCACCGCACTCAGCCAGGGAAAGTACAGCACCCAAACCTGGTTCCGCGGCGGCGTGCCGGGCCATAAGGGCCGCACGATCGAGCTCGCCGGCTTCGGCGGCCAGTTCGTGACCATCGTGCCCGAAACCCGCACCGTGATCGTGCGCCTTGGCTTCAATCCCAACCGCGACGCCTGGGACCATGGCGCCTTCCTGGCCCGCGTCTTCCCGGCGCTCGGGGTCACGGCGCCAAGCGCGAACCGCCCGGAATAGCTACTTCAGCGCCATCAGAAATTCGATCACATCGTCACGGCGCTTCGGGTCCGGCACCCCGGCGTAAGGCATGCGCGTGCCCGGCACGAGCTTCTGCGGCCCCGATAGCCAGCGGTCGAGCGTGGCAGCATCCCATGTCAGGCCCGAGGCCTTCAGCGCATCGGAATAGGCATAGCCCGGCAGGCTCGCCGCCTTGCGCCCGCCAACCGCGAACAGGCTGGGCCCGAAGCCGTTCTTCCCAGCCTCCAGCGTGTGGCAAGCCGTGCAGGCGGCAAGCGCCGGCGGCTTGGGCAGGGCTTCGGCAGACAGG
>JBKDAC010000327.1:0-4831 GCA_046316515.1 Sandaracinobacter sp.
GACAAGGTCCGTCCGTCCGTCAGGCCGGGAAACGGGGGCGCGCGGCACGGCAACCGGATCGGTGCCGCCCGCGATGGGCATGAGGTTCGTATCCATGGAGCGCTCGCCCATAGCGCAATCGGGCACAAAAGCGAAGTAGGCGCCATGTTACACTGTTTCACTAGGGCGCAGGCAGCGCCCGTGGCAGGGCCGCCGGCGATGGGCGGCTAGAATGGGGTATCCCGCCGATCGGCGGTTGATCCTCAGGCCGATCGCGATCCGGCGGAGTCGCCGCTGCCCAGGTGCCGGGCCTCCTCCGCCCCGTTCGCGCTCCGCACCACCGTGCCCTGCGGCAGGTCGGTGGCAATAGGCACGTCGTGATAGGCCCGGCCGCCCACCAGAAGGCCGCGCAGCACGCGCGCCGTCATGCCGTGGCTGATCACCAGCGCGGGCGCCGTGCCGGCGTCCGCCAGCCACTCGCTCAGCCGCGCGGCGATGTCGGCATAATGCTCGCCGCCCGGAATGGGCATGCGGAACAGCTTGTGCTCCATGTCGATGATCTCGCCCTCTTCGGCGATGATCTCGGCATAGTCGCGGCCGGTCCAGTGGCCCACCTCGATCTCGCGCAGCCGCAGGTCGGCCGTGATCTCGAAGAAGGGGATGCCCAAATGCTCGCCCACGATAGCCGCCGTCTGCAGGGTCCGCCCGGCGGGCGACGCCCACAGCCGCGGGACGGGTTCGCCGCTTGTCGCGAAATGCCGCGCCAGCGCTTCGCCCATCGCCTCCGCCTGCGCGATCCCGTCGCGTGTCAGCGGCGTGTGCGCCTCGTTTCCTTGCATGCGGCGGTGCCGGTTGAACACCGTTTCGGCGTGGCGGGCCAGATACAGCGGCGTCGGCGCAAGGTTCGGCATGGAAAGCGGCAAAGACTGCCGCTAAGGCAGGCGTCAAGCTCTCACTGCTGGAGGATCCGTGGCCAACAAGGTCTATTCCGATGCCGCTTCCGCGCTCAGCGGGCTGCTGTTCGATGGCATGACCATCGTGTCGGGCGGCTTCGGCCTGTGCGGCATCCCCGAAAATTCGATCGCGGCAATCCGCGCGGCCGGCACGAAGAACCTCACAGTCGTCTCCAACAATGCAGGCGTCGACGGCTTCGGCCTCGGCCTGCTGCTGGAAACGCGGCAGGTGAAGAAGATGATCTCGTCCTACGTAGGCGAGAACAAGGAGTTCGAGCGCCAGTATCTGGCCGGCGAGCTGGAGCTGGAATTCGCCCCGCAGGGCACGCTTGCCGAACGCATGCGCGCCGGCGGCGCCGGAATCCCCGGCTTCTACACCCGCACCGGGGTCGGCACGCTGGTGGCCGAAGGCAAGCCGGTGATGGAGTTCGACGGCGAGCCCTTCATCCTTGAGCGCGGGATTGTCGCCGACCTCGCGATCGTGAAGGCCTGGAAGGCCGACCGCTTCGGCAACCTCGTGTTCCGCAAGACCGCACGCAACTTCAACCCAATGGCCGCGACCGCCGGCAAGGTGACCGTGGCCGAAGTGGAAGAGATCGTGGAGGACGGCGCGCTCGAGCCCGATAGCATCCACACGCCGAGCGTGTTCGTGCAGCGCCTGTTCGTGGGCAATTTCGAGAAGCGCATCGAGCAGCGCACGGTTCGGAAACGGGAGGCCGTGTGAGCGCCGGCCGGACATTGCTGATCGCTGGCGGGGGTCTCAGCCTAGCGGCAGCGGCGCTTCACGTGGCGGTCATCTTCGGCGGCCCCGACTGGTACCGGTTCTTCGGTGCAGGCGAAGCAATGGCACGGGCTGCCGAACGCGGCGCTTGGCAGCCGGTGGCCATCACGCTGGGCATTGCTACCATCCTTGCAATCTGGGGCGCCTATGCCTTTTCGGGCGCCGGACTGATCGCGCGTTTGCCGCTGCTCCGGACAGGCCTGGTCGTCATCAGCGCCATCTATCTGCTGCGCGGCCTCGTTCTGCCGCATGCGATGATCTTCATGCCTGAAGTGGTCACGCCCTTCCTGATCTGGACGTCGCTGATCGTGCTGATTTACGGCCTCGCCTACGCCGCCGGCACATGGCTGCACTGGACCGCACTTTCGCCGAGAGGAACTTGAGCATGCCCGAAACACGGGGTTGGACACGCGATGAAATGGCCCAGCGCGCCGCCCGCGAGCTGAGGGACGGCTTCTACGTGAACCTCGGGATCGGCATGCCGACGCTGGTGGCGAACCACGCCGGTGACCTCGACATCACCCTGCAGTCCGAGAACGGGATGCTGGGGATGGGCCCCTTCCCATGGGAGGGGGAGGAAGACGCCGACCTGATCAACGCCGGCAAGCAGACCGTGACCGAGCTGCCGCGAACGGCCTATTTTTCGAGCGCCGACAGCTTTGCGATGATCCGCGGCGGCCACATGGACCTGTCGATCCTCGGCGCCATGGAAGTGGCCGAGAATGGCGACCTCGCGAACTGGATGGTGCCCGGCAAGATGGTGAAGGGCATGGGCGGCGCCATGGACCTGGTTGCCGGCACGCCGCGTATCGTGGTGTTGATGGAGCACACCGACAAGGCCGGAAATCCGAAGTTCGTGCCCGCCTGTTCCCTGCCACTGACGGGGCGGAACGTGGTCGACGTGGTCATCACCGACCTCGCCGTGTTCGAGCGCGCGGACCGCAAGGGCAGCTCCTTCCGGCTGGTCGAGATGGCGCCGGGCGTGACGCTTGACGAGGTGGAGGCCAAGACCACCGCCCGCTTCGAAAGCTGAGGCTTGGCCTCCCCTGCCCGGCGGCCTAGGGTCTGCCGAAACCGGGTCAGGGAGTGACGGATGAAGAGACTGCTGGGCGCCTTTCTGATCGGCGTCGCCGCCCCCCTGTCCGCAGCTGCGGACCAGATGGCTCAAGTCGCACAGGCTGTAAAGCCCGCCGAAAAGCCGAAATGGGACGTGATGACCGGTGGCGGCGCACAACTCGCGACCGTTCCCATCGACGTGACTGAAGGCAGCTGGCTCGATCTGGACGTCAGCCCCGATGGGCGGACCATCGCGTTCAGCCTGCTGGGGGACATCTACACCCTGCCCATCGGCGGCGGCACCGCGACCCGCATTGCAGAAGGCCTCGCCTGGGAAGTACAGCCGCGCTTCTCGCCCGATGGCCGGCGCATCGCCTTCACCTCGGATCGGGGCGGCGGCGACAATATCTGGATCATGAACGCCGACGGCAGCGACAAGCGGCAGCTGACCAAGGAGGATTTCCGCCTCGTCTATCAGCCGACCTGGTCGCCCGACGGCCAGTTCATCGCGGCGAAGAAGCACTTCACCACCCAGCGCTCGCTCGGCACCGGCGAGATCTGGCTGTGGCACGTCTCGGGCGGGGCCGGGCAGATGCTGGTGAAGCGCCCGTCGGAACAGCACCAGAAGGAGCTGGGCGAACCCGTCTTCAGCCCCGATGGCAAGCGCATCTTCTACACTCAGAATGTCTCGCCCGGCCCGATCTTCGAATATGCGCAGGATTCCAACACCGAGCTGTTCGCGATCCAGGCGGTCGATATCACCACCGGGCAGACGACGACCACGGTGTCGGCCCCCGGCGGCGCCGTGCGCCCGACGCCCTCGCCCGACGGCACGCGCCTCGCCTTCATCCGGCGCGAGCGTGACAGTTCCAGCCTGTTCGTCCGCGACCTCGCCTCCGGCCGGGAGCAGCGGGTGGCAGCCGGCCTCGACCGTGACATGCAGGAAACCTGGGCCGTCACCGGCGTCTATCCCAACATCGCCTGGACCCCCGACAACCGAAGCCTCGTCTATTGGGGCGGGGGCAAGCTGAACCGGGTGGATGCCGACGGCGGCAATGCGCGCGAAATCCCCTTCCGCGTCGCCGACAACCGGCAGGTGATCCCGGCGGTGCATCCCGGCGTAGAGGTCGCGCCCGACCGGTTCACGACACGCATGGTGCGCTTCGCAACCCTGTCGCCCGACGGGCGGACGGTGCTGTTCGAAAACCTGGGCAAGCTGTGGCTGAAGCCGGCAGCGGGCGGCCCGGCCCGCAGACTGACCGGCGGAAACGATACGGCGCGGGAGCTCTTCCCCACCTGGTCGCGCGACGGCCGCCAGATCGCCTATGTGCGCTGGACCGACGCGGGCCTTGGCACGATCTGGCTGACAGGCGCGGGCGGCGGCGCGGGCCGCGATCTTGTGGCGACACCGGGCCATTACGGGAAGCTCGCCTTCTCGCCCGACGGCAAGACACTGGCTTTCGAACAGCGCCGCGGCGGCGGCGTCGTGCCGGCCTGGGGTGCCGAGAATCCGGGAGTATGGCGCGTTGCAACCGCCGGCGGCGCGCCGGCGCGCGTGGCAGCCGACGTTAACAACCCGCATTTCGGCGCCGCGAACGACCGACTGTTCGCCAATGGCAGCGCGGGCGGCAAACAGTTCCTCGTCAGCCTGGACCTCAACGGCGAAGCGCGGCGCACCCATGCCAGCGGCGAAATGGCGACCGACTTCCGCGTCTCGCCTGATGGCCGCTTGCTCGCCTTTCGGCAGAATTACGAGGCGCATGTGATGCCGCTGCTGCCGGGCCCGCAGGAGGTTCCGGCGGATTCCAGGTCCACCGTGCTGCCCGTCGTGCGCGCCAGCAAGGGCGGGGCAGACTATTTCGGCTGGTCGGCCGATGGCCGCCGGCTGCACTGGAGCATCGGCCCCACGCTGATGCAGGCCGACACTGCCGAGATGTTCGCCAGCAAGCCGGGCGCGTCGAAGGTCTTCACCCCGCCGGCCACAGGCGTGTCGCTGGCGATGGACGTGGCAGCCGACAAGCCGAAGGGCATGATCGCACTGGTGGGCGCCCGCATCCTCAGC
>JBKDAC010000328.1:0-17910 GCA_046316515.1 Sandaracinobacter sp.
CAGGAAGTACCACTCAGGCACAATATGCGGCGGTGTCACCAGCGGATTGGCCGGGATGTAGTTGTCCGGATGCCCCAGATAATTCGGCGCAAAGAAGACCAGCACGGCGAAGACGATGAAATAGACCACCAGGCCCACGCTATCCTTCGCCGTGTAATACGGGTGGAAGGGAAGTGTATCCTGCGGGCCCTTCGGCTCAACACCAAGCGGGTTATTTGACCCCGTGATGTGCAGCGCGGCCACATGCAGGAAGACCACGCCCAAAATCACGAAGGGCAGCAGGTAGTGCAAGCTGAAGAAGCGGTTGAGGGTGGGATTGTCCACGCTGAAACCGCCCCACAGCAATTCAACGATGTAATTGCCCACCACCGGGAAGGCGCTGAACAAATTGGTGATGACGGTCGCACCCCAGAAGGACATCTGGCCCCAAGGCAGCACATAGCCCATGAAGGCAGTTGCCATCATCAGGATGAGGATGACGACGCCCAGCATCCAGACCACTTCGCGCGGCGCCTTGTAGCTGCCGTAGTAGAGGCCGCGGACGATGTGGAAATAGACCACGATGAAGAAGAAGCTGGCCCCGTTCATGTGCACGTAGCGGATGAGCCAGCCGCTGTTCACGTTCCGCATGATGTGCTCGACGGAGTCGAACGCGGTCGTGATGTGGGCACTGTAGTGCATGGCAAGCACGATGCCGGTGATGATCTGGACCATCAGGGCAACACCGGCGAGGACGCCGAAGTTGTACATGTAGTTGATGTTGCGCGGCACCGGATAGCCGGCGCCGACGCTGTTGTAGACGAGGCGCGGCAGCGGCAGACGGCTGTCGATCCACTGCATCAGCGGATGCTTCGGCTCGTAATGGTTCGCCCAGGGAAAGCTCATGGGATCATCCGATCTCGATCAGCGTGGGGGACTTGAAGGCGTATTCCGGCACCACCAGGTTCAGCGGCGCGGGGCCGCGACGGATCCGGCCGGCGGTGTCGTAGTGGGAGCCATGGCAGGGGCAGAAATAGCCGCCATAGTCGCCCTTGTTCTCACCCTCGGCAGCGCCCAGCGGCACGCAGCCCAGATGGGTGCAGACGCCCAGGGTGATCAGCCAGTTGCGGTTGCCGTCCTTGGTGCGGTCGTTCAACGTCTGCGGGTCGCGCAGCTCGGACACGGGCACCTTGTTGGCGGCGTCCTGCTCGGCCTGCGTCAGGTTGCGCACGAACACGGGCTTCGACTGCCAGATGGTCTTGATCGCCTGTCCGGGCTGGATCGACGACAGGTCGATCTCGACCGTCGCAAGCGCGCGGACGTCGGCCGACGGGTTCATCTGGGTGATGAGCGGCCAGGCGACCGCGGCAGCACCGACGCCCGCAAATGCGCCGGTCGCCACATAGATGAAGTCGCGGCGGCGAACGCCGTCTGCGCCTTCGGTCGTGACATCGGGTGTGGTGGCCATTTCAGGTCCTTTTTTGGCAATTTGCGCGGCTTTACGGCTGCGGCTCCCGCTTATCAATGGGCAATGTTGGCGCAGGTGGCATCCTGCTATCACATGGGATGCAATCCCATCCTCTCGATTCGCCTGCCTCCCCTGCCCCGCGCATGGGCAGCGGCGAAATCCGTTCCGTTCTGGTGTTTTGCGGGTCGCGCCCCGGGCAGGACCAAGGCCACGCCCTCCTGGCTGCGACCGTAGGGCGCATGCTGGCCGACCACGGCGTGGCGCTTGTCTATGGGGGTGGCGCACTGGGGTTGATGGGAGAAATCGGCCGGGCAGCGCTGGCAGGCGGCGGAGCCGTGCGGGGCGTGATCCCACGCTTCCTGAAAGACTGGGAAATGGCCGAGCCACAGTGCACCGACATGACCGTCGTCGACAGCCTGCACACCCGCAAGGCCGTCATGTTCGAGCAGGCCGACGCGGTGCTGGCCCTGCCGGGCGGGCTCGGCACGCTCGACGAACTGGTGGAGGTGCTGTCGTGGCGCAACCTGCGCCTGCACGCCAGGCCGGTGTGGCTGATGGGCGATACCGGTTTCTGGCAGCCGTTCCTCGCCCTGCTGCGCCACACGGTGGACACCGGCTTCTCCAGCCCGGAAATCCTGACACATGTGCGGTATCTTCCTGATACCGACGCGCTTGCGGCAGCCCTTGTGCAGCCCTAAGGACTGCCCATCACAAGGCGCAATCCAATCTATCCCGAGGTGGCATGAGCAAGATTAAGGTGAAGGGCCCTGTCGTCGAACTGGACGGCGACGAGATGACCCGGATCATCTGGCAGTGGATCCGCGAGAAGCTGATCCTTCCCTATCTGGACGTCGACCTGCGCTATTTCGACCTCGGCATAGAAGAGCGCGACCGCACCGACGACCGCGTGACTGTCGAGGCCGCCAACGCCATCAAAGAGCATGGCGTTGGGGTGAAGTGCGCCACCATCACCCCGGACGAGCAGCGGGTGGAGGAATTCGGCCTGAAGCGGATGTGGAAGTCGCCCAACGGCACCATCCGCAACATCCTGGGCGGCGTCGTCTTCCGCGAGCCGATCGTGATTTCCAACGTGCCGCGGCTGGTGCCCGGCTGGACCGACCCGATCGTCGTCGGCCGCCACGCCTTCGGCGACCAGTATCGCGCGACCGACTTCCTGGTGCCCGGCGCCGGCACGCTGACCATGAAGTGGGTCAGCGAGGACGGCAGCCGCGAGATCGAGCATGAGGTGTTCACCTACCCGTCGTCGGGCGTGGCGATGGGCATGTACAACCTAGACGACAGCATCCGCGACTTTGCGCGGTCCTGCCTGAACTATGGCGTGATCCGCGAATGGCCGGTCTACCTCAGCACCAAGAACACGATCCTGAAGGCCTATGACGGCCGCTTCAAGGATCTGTTCCAGGAGGTGTACGACAAGGAGTTCAAGGCGACCTACCAGAAGCTGGGCATCGTCTATGAGCATCGTCTGATCGACGACCTGGTGGCCTCTGCCCTGAAGTGGAGCGGCAAGTTCATCTGGGCCTGCAAGAATTACGACGGCGACGTGCAGTCGGACATGGTGGCGCAGGGCTTCGGCAGCCTGGGGCTGATGACCAGCGTGCTGCTGACACCGGACGGCAAGACGGTGGAAGCCGAAGCGGCCCACGGCACCGTCACCCGCCACTATCGCCAGCACCAGCAGGGCAAGCAGACCAGCACCAACCCGATCGCCAGCATTTTCGCCTGGACGGGCGGCCTGAAGCACCGGGGCAAGCTGGACGACCAGCCGGAGGTGACGGCCTTTGCCGAGACTCTGGAGCGGATCTGCATCGAGACGGTCGAGCAGGGCAAGATGACAAAGGACCTCGCCCTTCTGATCGGGCCCGACCAGGCCTGGATGACGACGGAGATGTTCTTCCAGGCGATCGTCGACAATCTGGACAAGGAGATGGGCAAGTAGGCGGCCGCAACCAGCGCGAAGCGCTGGTCAGCAGACTCGCCGATTGCCCGGCCGGCGTGCGGGCGGATCGCAATCCGCCCGACACGTCCGACGGCGTGGCTTTGCCACGCTCTTCCTTCTTCTTTGCTTGAGAATGCCAAAGCGGACTCGGCAGCTTTGCTGCCGGCCGCATCTCCCGCCCACTCAAGCCGGTTCGTACGCCCGCCGCAGCAGCGGCACCGCCAGCAGCCCTGCCAAAAACCCGCCGATATGCGCCCAGATGGCGATGCCGCCGCCGCCCGGCATGTTGAACGCAACCGCCGTCAGCAGCTGCAGGCCGATCCACAGCGCGGCATAGCGCAGTGCGCGGACGGTTCCGCCCGACAGGCGCAGCCCCAGAAAGACGGTTGGCCCCTCGCCACTGCGCGCAAACATCAGCGCATAGGCCGCAAAAACGGCGGAGATGGCGCCAGATGCCCCGACGACTGGCGCGACAGACGATTGTGTCAGCAGAACCTGCAGTGCGCCGCCCGCGATGCCGCCGGCGAAAAACAGCAGCAGGAAGCGGCCGGTGCCGATCAGCCCCTCCACCTGGCGGCCGACCCAGGCGAGGAACACCATGTTCATCGCCAGGTGCACCCAGCCCGAGTGGAGGAAGATGTGGGTGAGGAATGTGGCGGCGGAGGGCAGCGGACCCTCGGGCAGGCCGACGATGGCGCCCGTGACCCGTGCCGGAACCAGGCCGGCCGCCTGTACCGCGGCGCGCGCAAAGCCTGCGCCCATCACAAGGAAGAACAGCTGGACTGCAACGCAGACCAGGATGATGGTGCGCGTCGCCCAGGCGACCGCCAGCGGTTCGACAGCCGGCAGTTCCGCCGGCGGTTTCGGATCGTCCGGCAAGTCGCCCGCTCCCGCCGGCCGAAATCCTAGCGGAACTCCACCCGGCCGATCAGGTAGCTGCGGTCACCCGACGGCGTCACCACTTCGACTTCCTCGCCGCGGTTGCGCCCGATCAGCGCGCGGCCCACGGGCGAGTTGTAGCTGATCCGGCCGCGCTTGGCGTCGGCTTCCAGCTCGCCGACGATCTGGTAGGTGACGGCCTTGTCATCCTCGTCGAGCAGGTGGACGGTCGCACCGAACACGACCTTCTCGCCGGACAGCTGAGTCGGATCGATCACCATCGCGCGGGCGAGCTTGTCCTCATAGTCGGCGATCTGCGCCTCGATCTGTCCCTGGCGCTCCTTGGCGGCGTGATACTCGGCATTCTCCGAGAGATCGCCGTGCGCCCGGGCTTCCTCAATCGCCTCGACATTCTCGGGCCGCTCGACTTCCTTCAGCTGCTTCAACTGCTTCAGCAGCATCGCATGCCCTTCGGCGAGCATCGGGACCTTTTCAATCGTTGCCATGCGCAGCTCTGACTCTCACTCGAGGTGACAATCTCCGACAGGCTTCGGTGCCGGCGATTCGACTTGTCGCCGTTCACTGTTACCGGACCGTTCGGAGGGCTATTGGGTGCCGAATTCGGGCACTAACTGTAAGTGTCGGGCGACGGTTCCGCAAGAGTGCGCCTGAATGGCAGCTGTCTGCTGTTCTTCAACCGCCGGCGAGGCGGCCCAGTTGCGCGGCCGGTGCGCCTGCGATCAGCAGCGCGGCAAATGCGGCCTCGAACAGCGTCGCGCCCCAATTGTGCGCGTCGGCCGCCGCATCCGCCACGATCGAGACCAGCCGCCCGACCGCCGTCAGTGCCCAGCAAAGGCCCGCCATCAGATAGGCCAGCGGATCGCCCGACAGGATGGGCACCAGCCCCAGGGCAATCCACAGCCCGCCATAGGTGGCGCGGAATTCCGATGTCCCGGCAGGGGTCAGCGGCTTCAGGCCGACGAAGCCGGACGCCCTGCCAGGGGCAAGCAGGCCCAGCAGGCCCATGCCGACGGTGCCGATGGCCCCTGCCAGGTTTAGCCACTCGGTCATGCGTCCGCGTGGTGCGCCTGCAGCGGTCTCACCTCCATCGGCCGAGCCTTCAGGGCCGCGATCGCCTTCACGCTGGCGTCGGATGCGGAGGCGGTGGTGAAGATTGGCACCTTCTGCGCCCAGGCGGCCATGCGGATCGTTTCCGAATCCTTCAGGCTCTGTACGCCTTCGGTGGTGTTGAACACCAGCGCGATGCGGCCGTCGCGGATCGCATCGACAATGTGCGGCTGGCCTTCGAGCACCTTGTTGATGGTGCCGACGGCTACGCCCTTCTCCTTGAGCCAGGCCGCCGTGCCGCGCGTTCCCACCAGCTCGAAGCCCATCTGGACCAGCCCACGGGCGGCTTCCAGGATGTGCGGCTTGTCGCTGTCCTTCACGCTGATGAAGACGCGGCCTTCCATCGGCAGGATGGTGCCGGCGGCCAATTGGCTTTTCGCGAAGGCCATGGCGAAGTCGCTGTCGATCCCCATCACCTCGCCCGTCGACTTCATTTCGGGGCTGAGGACGGGGTCCGAGCCCGGGAAGCGGGCGAATGGGAAAACCGCCTCCTTGACAGACACATGGCCCTTGCCACGCGGTGTCAAATCGAAGCTGGACAGCATCTCGCCCGCCATCACGCGGGCGGCGATCTTGGCATAGGCGCGGCCCTGCGCCTTGGCGACGAAGGGGACCGTGCGGCTGGCGCGGGGGTTCACTTCGATGAGGTAGACCTCATTGTCCTTCACCGCGAACTGGACGTTCATCAGGCCCTTCACGCCAAGCGCGCGGGCCAGTTTTTCGGCCTGCGCATGAATTTCGGCAATGATATCAGCGGACAGGCTATGGGGTGGAATACAGCAGGCGCTGTCGCCCGAGTGCACGCCTGCCTCCTCGATATGCTGCATGACGCCCGCGATATGGACGGTTTCGCCATCGGAAATGGCGTCGACATCCACCTCGATTGCATCCCGCAGATAGCGGTCGATCAGGACGGGGCTGTCGCCCGACACCTTCACCGCAGTCTCGATATAGGCTTCGAGATTGGCGGTGGTTTCCACGATTTCCATCGCGCGCCCGCCCAGCACATAGGAGGGGCGCATGAGGACGGGATAGCCGATGCGTTCGGCGACCGCGACGGCCTCTTCCCGGCTGCGGGCCATGCCGCCCGCCGGCTGCTTCAGGCCCAGCTTCTCGACCAGCGCCTGGAAGCGCTCGCGGTCTTCGGCAAGATCGATGGCGTCGGGCGAGGTGCCCAGGATCGGGATTCCGGCGGCCTCCAGCGCGCGGGCGAGCTTCAGCGGGGTCTGGCCGCCGAACTGCACGATCACGCCTTTCAGCTTGCCCGCCTTCTGTTCGACGGCGAGCAGCTCCAGCACATCCTCGGCCGTCAGCGGCTCGAAATAGAGCCGGTCCGAGGTGTCATAGTCCGTGCTCACCGTTTCCGGGTTGCAGTTGACCATGATGGTCTCGAACCCGGCGCCGCCGCGCGCGACCGGGCCCAGCGCGAAGGCCGCGTGGCAGCAGCAGTAATCGAACTCGATTCCCTGCCCGATGCGGTTCGGGCCGCCGCCCAGGATGACAATCTTCTTCGCATCGGTCGGCGCGGCCTCGCACTCGGTCCCGCCATAGGTGGAGTACATGTAGGGCGTCAGGCTCTCGAACTCGGCGCCGCAGGTGTCGATGCGCTTGAAGACGGGGCGGACACCCAGGCTGTGGCGGCGGGCGCGCACATTGGCCTCGGGCGTGCCCGACAGTTTTGCCAGACGGGCGTCGGACAAGCCCATCGCCTTCAGGCGGCGCAGGCCGGGCGCATCCGTCGGCAGGCCCTTTTCGCGCACCTCGGCCTCGGCCGCGACGATCTCGGCCATCCGCTCGATGAACCATGGGTCATAGTGCGAGACGCGGGCGACTTCGCTGGGCACGATGCCGACGCGCAGCGCGTGCGCCGCGATCAGCAGCCGGTCGGGCACCCGCCGGGCGAGCGCGGCAAGGATTTCACCCTTGGATGCATGGCCGAGGTCTTCGGGTTCATCCAGCCCGGTCAGGCCGGTTTCCAGCCCGCGCAGCGCCTTCTGCAGCGATTCATGGAAGTTGCGGCCGATCGCCATCACCTCGCCGACCGACTTCATGGCGGTGCCGAGCGTGCTGTCGGAGCCCTTGAACTTCTCGAACGCGAAGCGCGGGATCTTGGTGACGACGTAATCGATGGTCGGCTCAAAGCTCGCGGGCGTTACGCCCGTGATGTCGTTGCGGATCTCGTCCAGCGTGTAGCCGACCGCCAGCAGGGCTGCGACCTTGGCGATGGGGAAACCCGTGGCCTTGGAGGCGAGCGCCGAGGAGCGGCTGACGCGCGGGTTCATCTCGATGACGACAAGCCGGCCATCCTCGGGGTTCACCGCGAACTGCACGTTGGAGCCGCCGGTTTCCACCCCGATCTCGCGCAGCACCGCGATGCTGGCGTTGCGCATGATCTGATATTCCTTGTCGGTCAGCGTCAGCGCCGGCGCGACGGTGATCGAATCCCCGGTGTGGGTGCCCATCGGATCGATATTCTCGATCGAGCAGATGATGATGCAGTTGTCCGCCTTGTCGCGCACAACCTCCATCTCATACTCCTTCCAGCCGAGCACGGATTCCTCGATCAGCACCTCGGTGGTGGGGGAGGCATCGAGCCCGCCCAGCACTATCCTGGTGAACTCTTCCCGGTTATAGGCAATGCCGCCGCCGGTGCCGCCCAGCGTGAAGCTGGGGCGGATGATGGTGGGAAGCCCCACATGGTCGAGGGCTGCAAGTGCCTCGTCCAGATTGTGGGCGATGGCAGAGCGCGGGGATTCGAGGCCGATCGCGTCCATCGCGTTGCGGAACTTCAGCCGGTCCTCGGCCTTTTCGATGGCCTTGGCGTCTGCCCCGATCAGCTGCACGCCATATTTGTCCAGCGTACCGTCCTTCGCCAGCGCCAGCGCCGTGTTCAGCGCGGTCTGCCCGCCCATGGTGGGCAGCACGGCATCGGGCCGTTCCCTGGCGATGATGCTGGCAACCACGGCCGGGGTGATGGGTTCGATATAGGTCGCGTCCGCCAGTTCCGGGTCGGTCATGATGGTGGCGGGGTTGGAGTTCACCAGGATGACCCGATAGCCCTCTCCTTTGAGCGCCTTGATCGCCTGGGTGCCGGAATAATCGAACTCGCACGCCTGACCGATGATAATCGGGCCGGCGCCGATGACGAGGATGGAGGCGATATCAGTGCGTTTGGGCATTGTTTAGTCTGCTCTCATTGCATACATTGATTGCATTGCAATCACTGGAGCCGAATGATGGCGAGCGTCACGATCCGTAACCTCCCCGATGATGTGAAGCAGAGCCTGCGCGAACGGGCTGCGCGAAACGGCCGCTCGCTGGAGGACGAGGCGCGCCGAGCGTTGATTGCGCTGGTGCGTCCGGAGGCACCGCGCGAGTCCATCGGCCAGATGATCTATCGGATGAGTCGGCCTGGGTTTGATCTGCCGGAAATTCCAGATAGCCCCGCCAGCTTCGCAGCCTTTGAGGAATGATCCTTGTTGACACGAATGTCTGGAGCGAATTGTGCAGACGGCAGCCGCACCCGTCTGTGTTGACGTGGGAAATGCGGGTTGCGTCGCAGCTATGGCTTTCGGTGATAGTGCTGGCCGAAATGCGCGCGGGTGTCGCCTTGTTGCCGCAAGGCCGGAATCGCGTGGCACTATCTGCGATGATTGAGGCATTGGTTGACAGATATCAGCAGCGGATCGTGACTTTCGATGAGCGATGTTCGCTGTTCTACGGCCAGGTATTGGCAGATGCGCGTGCGGCCGGACGGCCAATCCTGACGGCCGACGCGATGATTGCCGCGACGGCCCATGCGAATGGAATGCGGATCGCCACGCGCGACGTGCACGACTTCGCCGGTGCCGGGGTGGAGATTGTGAACCCGTGGGAGTCATGAAAGCCGAGGGCTGATCGGCCCGGCGCCGATGACGTGGATGGACTGGATGTCAGTGCGCTTGGGCATTCAGCCTTGACCAATCATGTTAAGTAGGCTGGTGAGAAGCGCGGAGGCAGCAGCCCCGACGGCTTCCCTCTCGTACCTCTTGGCCAGATACGCCAATGTGTCAATAAAGGTTAGTTGCAACAGATATAGCCTGATGCATCCGGACCTAACTAACTCAAGCCCCGCCCTTATCTGTCCCCTTATCATATCTTTTAAAGAAGGAGAGTTATTAATCTCATTTTTTTTCGATAATTCGACGAGTAATTCTTCAGTCTTTTCCCCTATTATAACTATTTGATTGTGATCTAATCTGACAAGTCTGTCTGATGCCGGAATTTCTTGTGACAGAGATGACAAAATTTCCTCATCTTCAACGATGTTTCCGCCATGCTGAAGTGTCGTAGCTATGCCAATGAGAGCACGTCGCAGCCACTTTTCGCCGTGTTCTCGGAAGTCTTCCATCACCTCATGATCTAATACGGCGGCTGCTAGAGGATAATCGGACCTAAAAAGATTAATATTTTCGGCGGAAATTTCGTTCCCAGCGGCTGCGTCTAATTCACGGCCAATATCGGCCTTTGTCTGAGTCCATTTTTTTACTCTGATTAAATAATATGCCCCCGAATAAGGGTCATCTGTTACCTTAACGAGCCCAAGTTTTGACAATACTCTTATGGATTGTCGAAGAATAGAAGCTTCTACCGTGAAGCCGCAACATTCTTCAGCATAATGCATTAGAGCATTGAAATCGCCAGTGAAGTCAGTCCTCTGAAGAACTGAAAAGGCAGAATCATCGGTGTTGTTAGGAACGAGCAAGGCCGCTGCTACATAGTCCGAAATTGGCCTGCTCACCGCAGCCCCTCCACAAACCGCTTGAACAGATAATAGCTGTCCTGCGGCCCAGGGCTCGCCTCGGGGTGGTGCTGCACGCTGAAGGCGAACTGGTCCACCAGTTCCAGCCCGCACAGCGTCTGGTCGAACAGGCTGATGTGGGTGGCGCGCACGCCGTCGGGCAGCGTGTCGGCATCCACGGTGAAGCCGTGGTTCATGCTGGTGATTTCCACCTTACCGTCGCTCAGCTGCTTCACCGGATGGTTCGCGCCGCGGTGGCCCTGGTGCATCTTCACCGTCTTCGCCCCCACCGCCAGGCCCAGCATCTGGTGGCCAAGGCAGATGCCGAACAGCGGCTTCTTCGTTGCCAGCCACTTCCGGATCGTGGGCACCGCATAGATGCCGGTCGCCGCCGGATCGCCGGGGCCGTTCGAGAGGAACAGGCCGTCCGGGTTCAAGGCCATGATCTCCTCGAAGCTGGTGGTGGCCGGCACCACTGTGACGCGGGCGCCGGCGTCGACCAGCTGGCGCAGGATCGCGCGCTTGATGCCATAGTCGATGGCGACGACATGCGGGGCGTCGGCGGGCAGATGGCCGGGCTGATACCCTTCACCCAGCTTCCACGGCCCCTCATCCCACGTCCAAATTTGGGTGGAGGAGACCGCCTTCGCCAGATCCAGGCCTTCGAGGCCCGACCAGCCGGCGGCCTTTGCCACCAGCGCGTCGATGTCAAACACGCCATCGGCCCGGTGGGCGATGACGGCGTTGGGCGCACCCAGCTTGCGGATGCGGCGCGTGATAGCGCGCGTGTCCACCCCCGTCACGCCGATCCGGCCCCAGTCTGCCAGCCACTGGTCGAAAGGTTTGGCAGCGCGGAAGTTCGACGGCGCGGTGATGGGCTCTGCCATCACGCAGCCAAGCGCGTGGGGGTTGATCGCCTCCACATCCTCCAGGTTGGCGCCCACATTGCCGATGTGGGGGAAGGTGAAGGTGATGATCTGCCCGGCATAGCTGGGGTCGGTCATCACTTCCTGATAGCCGGTCATGGCGGTGTTGAAGCAGAGCTCGCCGACCGCTTCACCCACGGCTCCCGTGCCCTGCCCCCAGAAGAGCGTACCGTCTGCCAGCACAATGACTCCGGTCGCGCGGGACAGTTGGCGCGCGCAGGTGTCTTCGGCCATCGGCAGATCCTCAGGTGTCAGGTTTTAAGCTAAGGTGCCGCGTTACGGACCGCTTTGGATTTGGTCAATGGCAGCTGGCGGCCCTATTGAGGGAATCTGAGGAGACCAGGAAAAAATGATCCGTGACGACATCAAGGCAGCCCAGATCGAGGCGATGAAGGCGAAGGACACGGCGCGGCTGGGCGCGATCCGGCTGATCCTGTCGACGCTGAAGAATCGCGATATCGAGCTGCGCACCGGGGCCGCGCCGGCGGATGACGATGTGATGGTGATGGAAGTGCTGGGCAAGATGGCCAAGCAGCGCCGCGAATCGATAGAGATGTTCGAGAAGGGGGGCAGGGCCGAGCTCGCGGCCGCCGAGACCGCCGAACTGGCGGTGATCGAAAGTTTCCTGCCAAAGCAGATGTCGGACGAGGAGGCGAAAGCTGCAATCGCTGCGATCGTGGCCGAGGTGGGCGCCACCAGCGTAAAGGACATGGGCGCCGTGATGGCGCTGGTGAAAGCGCGGCTCCAGGGCCAGATCGACATGTCGAAGGCGAGTGGGCTGGTTAAGGCGGCTTTGGGCTGAGATGAGCCTTCCGCCCGACTTCCTGGATGATCTGCGCGCCCGGGTGGGGCTTGCCGCCGTTGTCGGCCGACGGGTGAAGCTGACGCGCGCGGGCCGGGAGCTGAAGGGCTGCTGCCCATTCCACAACGAGAAGACGCCGAGCTTCTATGTGAACGAGGACAAGGGCTTCTATCACTGCTTTGGCTGCGGGGCGCATGGGGACGCCATCCGTTTCGTGATGGAACAAGACGGCCTGCCCTTCATGGACGCGGTGAAGGCGCTTGCCGCCGAGGTGGGGCTGAGCGTTCCCGAAATGCGCCGCGACGACCCCGAGCGTGAGAAACGCGCCGGGCTTTACGACCTGATGGGGGCTGCCGGCGACTGGTATCGCGCGCAGCTGCAGGCCGTGGGCGGGGCGGACGCGCGCGCCTATCTGGACCGCCGTACGGTGCCGCCGGCGCTGCAGGCGCAGTTCGGCCTGGGGTTCGCGCCTGATTCGCGGGATGCACTGTCAAAGGCCATGGCCGCAAAGTTCACGACGCTGGAGCCGCAGCAGATGCTGGAGGCCGGGCTTGTGGGGGAAGCGGAAGGGCGGAGGTTCGACCGCTTCCGCGGTCGGCTGATGTTCCCGATCCATGATTCGCGCGGGCGGCCTGTCGGCTTTGGCGGGCGGGCGCTTGGTGACGTTGAGCCCAAATATCTGAACTCGCCGGAAGGGCCCGTCTTTCACAAAGGGCGGCTGCTCTATAACTATCACCGCGCCGCGCCCGCCGCGCGCAAGGCCGGGCGGCTGCTGGTGGTGGAAGGCTATATGGACGTCGTGGGCCTTGCCGGCGCCGGCGTTCTGGAGGCGGTCGCCCCGCTTGGCACCGCGCTGACCGAAGAGCAGATGCAGCTCGCCTGGAAGCTGGTGCCCGAGCCGGTGTTGGCCTTCGACGGCGACGGGGCGGGCATGCGGGCGGGCCTCAGGGCGGCGACGCGGGCGCTGCCGCTGATCGGGCCGGGCCGGAGCCTTGCCTTTGTGGCGCTGCCCAAGGGGCAGGATCCGGACGACCTGGCGCGCAGCGGCGGCAAGGCGGCGATCGAGGCGCTGCTGGCGGCGCCGGTGCCGCTGGAGCGGTTCCTGTTCGAGCAGGAAATGGCGAGCGCGCCGACCGACACGCCCGAACGGCGCAGCGCGCTGAAGGCGCGGCTGAAGGCGCTGGCGAACGAGATCACCGCCCCCGAGGTGCGGCGCGATTATCTGTCGACCTGGCTGGACCGCGCCGATTCGCTTTTCCGCCCAGCCCGCGCGCCACGGGCTGAGGGGCGGTTCGAACCGGGGCCGGGACGGCGGGGGAAACAGGGCTGGCAACCTCTGACGCCGGGCGCACGTCCGGAAACCCGTGCGGCGGCCGGCGCGCCGACGGAAATTCATGTCGCCATGCTGCTGAAGCTGCTGAGCGAGCGGCCCGATATCGCGGAGCGGCACATCGAGGGGCTGGCGGAACTGCCGCTGGCATCACCCGCGCTTGCCCGGGCGCGGGACCATCTGATCGGCGGAACGCCGGTCGGGAACCTGCTGGCCGGGCATCGCGCGCTGGGTTTCGGCACGGTCGATGACGAACAACTGAATCTTGAGGTTGCGCGCGCTCTTGCGTCTTGCCTCGCGACGCACCAAATAGCGAGGTCGGAACGGCAGGCGACGCATTCGGGGACTGGCCCATCGCTGGAGGAAGCCTATGCGCGCAATCGCGCGGCGGCCCTGGCGCTGATGGATCGCCTGGGCGTCACCCCTGCCATCCAGGCTGACAATGACAGGGCGTGAGCGGCATACAACCGTTCGCGCCTGACTTGGATTTTAGGACCGGCATGGCGAAGCCCCCCTTTGATGGCGAGACAACCGAGAAGCCCGAGGGCGACGGCGCGCCCGTCATCGACCTGAACGAAGCGAGCCTGAAGCGGCTGATCGCCAAGGCGAAGAAGCGCGGCTGGCTGACCTATGAAGAGCTGAACGCAGCGCTTCCGCAGGACCAGATGAGCTCGGAGCAGATCGAGGACGTGATGTCCGCGCTAAGCGACATGGGCATCAACATCGTCGAGAATGAGGACGCTGCCGAGGAGGCGGAAGCCGAGGACGAGGAAGCCGTCGAGGAAGTCGAGGTCGACGCGATCGGCCCGGCGCCGGCTGCTGCCGCACCCAAGGAAAAGCTGGACCGCACCGACGATCCCGTCCGCATGTACCTGCGCGAGATGGGGGCCGTAGAGCTGCTGAGCCGCGAGGGCGAGATCGCGATCGCCAAGCGGATCGAGGCCGGGCGCGACACAATGATCGCCGGGCTGTGCGAAAGCCCGATGACCTTTGCCGCCATCATCGACTGGTCGCGGGCGCTGAACGAAGGCCGGATGCAGCTGCGCGAGATCCTGGATCTAGAGGCGATGCTGGCTAAGCCCACCACCGAGGAGGGCGAGGAAGGCGACGAGGCGTCCGACCTGTCGGTGCAGTTCAAGGACGAGGAAGAGGCCGAGGAGGCGCCCCCCGCCCCCGACGACGAGGACGAACTGACCGAGCGTCGTGCACCCCGCCCCGTCGAGGAGGACGAGGACGAGGGCGGCATGAGCCTTGCCGCCATGGAAGAGACGCTGAAGCCGCAGGCGCTGGAGACCTTTGCCGCGATCGAGGCGAACTATGCGAAGTTCCACAAGCTGCAGCAGGCCCGGATGCAGGCCATTGCGCAGGCGGTGGAATTCCCGAAGCCCGAAGAGAAGAAGTATCAGAAGCTGCGCATCGACCTGACCCACCAGATCGCGGCGGTGCAGTTCACAAACGCCAAGATCGAGTATCTGGTCGAGCATCTCTACAGCTTCAATCGGCGCCTGATGACGCTGGGCGGGCAGATGCTGAAGCTGGCGGACCGCCACAAAGTGCCGCGCAAGGACTTCCTGGACAGCTATCTGGGCCGCGAACTGGACGAAAACTGGCTGGCCGCCAATGCCGGCCGCGACAAGAAGTGGGACGCCTTTGCAGCTGCCGAAGCGCGCGACGTGGAACGCATTCGGCGCGAGCTGGGCGAGATCGCGCATGAGACGGGTGTCGACCTGTCGGAATATCGCCGCATCGTGAACATGGTGCAGAAAGGTGAGCGCGAGGCGCGGATCGCCAAGAAGGAGATGGTGGAGGCGAACCTCAGGCTCGTTATCTCCATCGCCAAGAAATACACCAACCGCGGGCTGCAGTTCCTGGACCTGATCCAGGAAGGCAACATCGGCCTGATGAAGGCGGTGGACAAGTTCGACTATCGGCGCGGCTACAAATTCTCGACCTATGCCACCTGGTGGATCCGGCAGGCGATCACGCGGAGCATCGCGGATCAGGCCCGCACCATCCGCATCCCGGTGCACATGATCGAGACAATCAACAAGCTGGTGCGCGCCAGCCGCCAGTATCTGCACGAGACCGGCCGCGAAGCGACGCCCGAGGAGCTGGCGGAGCGCCTGTCCATGCCGCTGGACAAGGTGCGCAAGGTGCTGAAGATCGCGAAGGAGCCGATCAGCCTCGAGACGCCGATCGGCGACGAGGAAGACAGCCATCTGGGCGACTTCATCGAGGACAAGAACGCCGTGATCCCGGTGGATGCGGCCATTCACGCCAACCTGAAGGAAACCGTCACGCGCGTGCTCGCCAGTCTGACCCCGCGCGAAGAGCGCGTGCTGCGCATGCGCTTCGGGATCGGCATGAACACCGACCACACGCTGGAGGAAGTGGGCCAGCAGTTCAGTGTGACCCGCGAGCGCATCCGGCAGATCGAGGCGAAGGCGCTCAGGAAGCTGAAGCACCCCAGCCGCTCCCGCAAGATGCGCAGCTTCCTCGACAGCTGATCCGTTCATCGGGGGGCAAAGCCGCAGCAAGCATCAATTGTGCACATCCACCGTCGCCGCGCCGTCCGTAAGGAAGTTGCATGCACCCGCTTTTGCCGATTGCCACACTCGTTCTTGCCGTCTTTGTCGCAGGCCCGGTTCGAGCCGACACCGCTTTGCAGCAGCTGCTGGCGCATTCGGCGCGGGCGCCGGTGGTCGGCTTCGAGCGAACGACCCGCCGGCTGGTGGCTGAGCGCAACGCCCCTACGCTTATGGTGGACCGATTCGTTCCCACGTCGGCGCAGGACGGCAAATGGACGCTGGTTGCAGTTGACGGGCGCAAGCCGACGACCGACGAGGCGCAGGCCCATCTGAAAAGCGACCTGGTTTCGGTGATACCGGGCTTTCACCGGCTGCACATCGTGCTTGGCGCGCCACCCACCAGCCGCAGCGAAGCCGGTGGCCGCAGCACCTATCGCTGGGCCAGCCTGCCGAAGGGCGCAGTCGAGACGCCGGGCGGGGACATTTCGGCCAACCTGTCGGCCGAAGCGATCGTTGACACCGTGAACGGCCGGCCACTGATCGCCCAGGTACGGATCTTTGCAAGCCGTCCCTTTACGGTGAAGGGAATTGCCCGAATGAACGTCTTCGATGTGACCAGTCGTTACCGCCTCAATGCCGACAACCGGCCGGTCCTGACCAGCCAGACCTCGATCTCCGACGTCAAGGTGCCGTTCGGCCTTGGCGGCAAGCGCCACCGCCAGTTCGAATTCCGGTCGCTGTGATCCGGCGCGGACTGCCGCATGCTGCAGCGGCCCTTGCGGCGCTATTCCTGTTGGCGGCACCGGCCCATGCCGACGCCATCCTGGACAGGCTGCGCGCAGAGGCTGCGCGCGCCGAGGTTGCCGGCTTCGAACGCACCACGCGCGAGGAGAAGCAGACCTCCAAGGGGCCGGTGACGGAAGTCCGCATCGATCGTTTCGATCCAAAGGCGCCGGCCGGACGCCAGTGGACCCTCGTGTCGGTGAACGGCCGCGCGCCGACTCTTCGGGAACAGGGCGATCATCGCAAACTGGTGTCCTCGTTACCGGTGCCGGGCTTCTATCGCCTGTCGGCGATCCTGGCCGGGGAACCGGCGCGCAGCGTCGATGCGCAGGGCCGCATCCTCTATCGGTGGGACAGCCTGCCGCCGGGCTCCATGCCGACCCCCGGGCCCGACATTTCCACCCGCATGGCCGCCGAGGCCGTGGTCGAAAAGGTTGGCAGCCGGCCCGTCATGCGCAGTGTCCGCCTGTTCGCGCCCAAGCCCTTCCCGGTGATGGCAGTCGCGAAGGTCAAGGCGTTCGACCTGCACAACTATTATGCCGACGGCGCGGAAGGGGTGCCGGTGCTTGTCTCGCAGTCGGGCCTCACCGACATCAGTGCGCCCTTCGGCCAGGGCGGCCGCCAGACCAGCCAGACGCGGTTCCGCCCACTGTGATCTTCAACACGCGCGCCACCCCGCTCGACCTGCTGCTGACCCGCCGGTCGGGCAAGGCGCGCGACATGGTAGCGCCCGGCCCCACTGCCGAGCAGCTGGAAACGATCCTGTCCGCCGCGGCGCGCGTGCCGGACCATGGCAAGCTTGCCCCCTGGGCCTTTGTCGTGATCGACGATCGGGATGCCCTGTCGGCGCTGCTGCAGCGGCTCTATCGGGCCGACAAGCCTGAGGCCGGGCGCCTGGAACTGGAGGCGATGGACAGCTTCGCCCGCCAGGCGCCCACCCTCATCGCCCTCGTCTCCACGCCCCGCGAAAGCCATATCCCTCTGTGGGAACAGCAGCTGTCTACCGGCGCCGTGGCGCAGAACCTGCTGATGACAGCCCATGCGCTGGGGTTCGTGGGCAACTGGCTGACGGGCGCGCCTGCCTATCTGCCCGGCATCACAGAGTCGCTGGGCCACCCCGGCGGCCGAATCGTCGGGTGGTTCTTCCTGGGAACGCCTGCCAAGGCACTGGAGGAACGGCCCCGCCCGGACCTTGCGGCCATCACCAGCCGCTGGCCGTGATGGGCCGAGTTACAGATTGATCGCCCTTCTCTTTTCCTGTGGCCTGAACGAATACGCGAGCTTCGGGCCCGCATGACAAGCAGAGGCCTGGAAAAGATGGCAGGCATCATAACCCAGAATGTTGGC
>JBKDAC010000329.1:0-4636 GCA_046316515.1 Sandaracinobacter sp.
CACGCCTTGGGCCGCCCCGGCTCATGTGGGACGGCGCCCCACCACTTGGGCGGCGAATTCGGCGGCGGGGGTATGATGCACCCCTATGGCATTGTCTGCGCAATCCGGGCGGCCCGCGCCACCGGCAAGGGCCAGGTGATCGACTGCGCCATGACCGAAGGCGCCGCCGTGCTGATGGGCATGATCTGGGGCTTCCGCGGCATGGGCGCCTGGAAGGACGCGCGCGGGGTCAACATGCTCGACACCGGCGCCCACTTCTACGACACCTACGAATGCGCCGACGGGAAGTATGTCTCGCTCGGCTCCATCGAGCCGCAATTCTATGCCCTGCTGCGGCAGCTGACGGGGCTGGACGCCGACCCGGATTTCGATGCGCAGATGGACAGCGGCCAGTGGGGCCCGCTGAAGGCGAAGCTGACCGCCCTGTTCAAGAGCCGGCCGCGCGACCATTGGTGCCGGCTGATGGAGGCAACCGACGTCTGCTTCGCCCCCGTCCTCAGCATGGCCGAGGCGCCCGAACATCCGCACAACAAGGCGCGGGGTGCCTTCGCCGAGATCGGCGGCATGATGCAGCCGATGCCCGCCCCGCGCTATTCGGCAACCGCCACGGCAACCCCCAGTTCGGCGCCCGTCGCCGGCACCCACAGCGCAGAGATCCTCGCCGGCCTCGGCTACGACGCCGCAAAGCTCGACGCCCTGACGTCCGCCGGCGCCTTTGGACGTTGACCACGGGCCCCGGGCATGGCCTCGACAGCAGCGGCTGGTGGCTGACCGCCGAAGCCGACATCGGCGACGCCACCACCGGCTTCGCGCCCTATGCCATCTACGAGCCGCTGCTCGTCTATGATGGGCTGTTCAGTGCGCACGCCGTCACCTTCCACGCCATGACCGCCGGGGTCCGCCGCCGGCTGGGGCCCACCAGCCTCAAACTTTTCCTGCGCCGCCAGGATTCCTCCATCGACAGTCTCGACCGCACGATGCTCGCCGCGCAGCTTTCGCGCACCTGGCCGGTCGGCCAGGGCCTCAGCTTCAATCTGAAGGCCGACATCCAGCGGAACCGCTCCAACTTCGGGCTCTGAGACCCCCTTGACACGGGATGCCCGGGCCGCGACCGGATTCCCCATGCTGCGCGCCCGCTTTGCCACAGATCCGGAGCACAGCCGCGGCCGCCTGCACCCCGAGCCCGAAAGCCCGATCCGCACCGCCTTTGCGCGCGATCGGGACCGGCTGGTGCATTCCACGGCCTTTCGCCGCCTGCGTTACAAGACCCAGGTGTTCGTGGCGCCCGATGGCGATCATTTCCGCGTCCGCCTCACCCACAGCATCGAGGTGGCGCAGATCGCCCGCACCATCGCCCGCGTGCTGACGCTGGACGAGGACCTGGCGGAGGTGGTCGCGCTGGCGCATGATCTGGGCCATCCGCCCTTCGGCCATTCCGGCGAGGATGCGCTGGAGCAGGTGATGGCGCCCTGCGGCGGCTTTGATCACAATGGACACGCGATCCGGATCCTCACCCGGCTGGAAAGCCGCACGCCGGCCTTTGACGGGCTGAACCTCAGCTGGGAGGTGCTGGAAGGCATTGCCAAGCACAATGGGCCGGTCGTCAATATTGGCTGGGCGCTGGAGGCGCAGGAAGCCATCTGGCCGCTCGAGCTGGACAGTTTCGCAGGGCTCGAGGCGCAGGTGGCAGCCCTTGCCGACGACATCGCCTACAACGCCCATGACCTGGACGACGGTCTGCGCGCGGGCTTGCTGGACATGGACCAGGTCTGTGCCGACGTGCCGCTGGTCGATGCGCTGTGGCGGCAGGTGAAGGTGCGCTGGCCCGGCGAAACCCGCCGCAACCGGCTGGTGCCGCACCTGGTGCGCGACCTGATCGGGGCGATGGTGGACAGCCTGCTGGCGGAAACGCGCGCCAACCTGGCCGAGATCGAGCCGCAGTCCGTAGAGAAGGTGCGCGGCTGTGGCCGGCCGCTGGCCGGGTTCACAGCCGACATGCTGGGGGCGATCGCGCCCTTACGCGCCTGCCTGATGCGCACCATGTATACCCACCCGTCGGTGAAGCGGATCCGCGGGCCGGCCGAGCAGGTGGTGGCCGAGCTGTTCCGCGCGCTCCACGACAATCCCGCCGAGCTGCCCGGCCGCTGGCGGGACGAGCTGGCTGCAGCCGAAGAGCCGTGGCGCGGCCGGATCATCGGCGACTATGTGGCGGGGATGACTGACCGCTTTGCCATCCGGGAACATCATCGGCTGACCGGCCGGACGGCGATGCCGGACGACAGTTTCTTCTGATCAGCGACAGGCGAACCGGAGGCGAGGACATGATCGAGATCCACGGCAGCATCCACCCCCGGTTCGAGGCTGTCAGGAATGTGTTTGCGGCGAATTTCGCCAGCGGCGCCGACACCGGGGCCAGCTTTGCCGTCACGCTGGCGGGCGAAAGCGTGGTCGACATCTGGGCGGGCCACGCCGATGCCGCGCAGACGCGGCCGTGGGCGCGGGACACGATCGTCAACGTCTATTCCACAACCAAGACCATGTGCGCGCTGACTGCGCTGCTGCTGGCCGATCGCGGCGCGCTCGATTTCGGGCAGCGGGTTGCGCACTACTGGCCTGAGTTCGCAGCGGCCGGAAAGGCCGATGTGACGGTCGCCCAGCTGATGGCGCACAGCGCCGGCCTGTCGGGCTGGCGGGTGCCGATGACGACCGCCGACCTTTACGACTGGGAGAAGGCGACCGCGCTGCTGGCCGCGCAGGAGCCCTGGTGGAAGCCCGGCACGGCGGCCGGCTATCACGGCATCACCCAGGGCTATCTGGTGGGCGAGGTGGTCCGCCGGATCAGCGGGCGCACGCTGGGACAGCTGTTTGCCGACGAGATCGCCGGGCCGCTGGGCGCCGACTTCCACATCGGGCTGAACCCGGCGGAGGACCATCGCGTGGCCGAATTGATCCCGCCCGAGACGGGCGCCCGGCTGAGCGAGGGGGCGCTGTCGGAGCTGGCGCTGAACATGATGACGAACCCGCCGGTCGATCCGAAGGACACGCGCACGCGCGGCTGGCGGGGTGCCGAGATTCCGGCCGCCAATGGCCAGGGCAATGCGCGGTCGGTGGCGCTGGTGCAGACCCTGGTGGCCAATGGCGGCGTGTCGGCCGGCAAGCGCATCCTCAGCGAGGCGGGCGTCCGCCGGGTGCTGGAGGAGCAGATCATGGGCGACGATCTCGTGCTGGCGATGCCGGTGCGCTATGGCATGGGCTATGGCCTGCCCAGCCCGGCCCGGCCCTTTCCCAATGCGAACACGGTCTTCTGGGGTGGCTATGGCGGCAGCCTGGTGATTGCCGACCTGGATGCGCGGCTGTGCATTGCCTATGCGATGAACCGGATGGGGGCGACGACGGTGGGCGACCTGCGCGCCGGGATGCTGGCGGCGACCGTGTGGCAGGTGCTGGCGGCATGAGCCTGCGATCACTCCTTGCCCGCGCGGCACTTGTCGCCCTGATCGTGGCCCCAGCCGTCGCACAGACGGCTGCGCCACAGACGGCTGCAACCTCCACCAAGCCGGATCAGCGCACGCTGGCGCTGGCGGCCGGGTGGAAGGCGCTGTTCCTGTGCAGCGGCACCTTCCTTGCCGGCATGAACGAGTCCGACATTGCCGCCAACGACCTGGAGGGCGGCTATCCCGAGCTGCAGCCGCACATCGCGGCGCTGCCCGCCACCATCTCCAACTCCGCCCGGACGGTGTCGGTCGGCTTCGATCCGGCGCTTGCGCCCAGGGTGGCCCGCTATAGCCAGGGGCAGGGCTGCACGCTGTTGCCGGTGGGGGCCGACCAGGCAAAGGTGATGCCGCCGGTGGAATTCATCGGCGGGCCCGACCGGAAGCGGCAGGATGCAAGGCCCTGGCCGCAGGGCGATGCGGCGGCGACCGCGCCCCTGCCGGCCGCCCGGCGCAAGGCCGTGGAGGCCGTGGTCGCCAAGGCGCTGTCCGGCGGACGCTATGGCAGTGCAGCGCGCACCTCGGCGGTTCTGGTGATCCTGGACGGAAAGATCGTGGCCGAGCGCTATGCGCGGGGCGTGGGGATGCACACGCCGCAGCGCACCTGGTCGGTCGCGAAGTCGCTGACCTCTGCGCTGGTCGGGCGTGGTGCCGCGCTGGGGGTGATCGATCCGATGGCGCCCGCCCATGTGCCGGAATGGGGCCCAAAATGGGGGACTGCCGGCGATCCGCGCGCGGCCATCACGGTGGATCAGCTGCTGCGGATGCAGTCGGGGCTCTTCACCAACGGCCCGGGCAACCGGACCGACGCGCTTTATTTCGGGGGCGGCACGGTTGCCGAGACGGCGGCAACCGCCCCGATTGAGAGCGCGCCCGGAAGCCGCTTCCGCTATGCCAACAACGACACGCTGCTGGCGGTGAAGGCGATCGACAACTGGCTGAGCTACTATCCGCCCTCCGATTTCCTCGCGAAGATCGGGATGCACCACACCGTGGTCGAGACCGACAGCCGGGGCGGCTATATCCTTTCCTCCCAGGTCTGGACCACCGCGCGCGATCTGGCGCGCTTTGGCCAGCTCTATCTCGAGGACGGCAAGCTCGCCTCGGGCGAGCGCGTGCTGCCCGAGGGCTGGCGCGGGGGTGTC
>JBKDAC010000330.1:0-2530 GCA_046316515.1 Sandaracinobacter sp.
TCCTGGACTTCTCGCGGCCCGGCAAGCCAACAGACAATGCCTTCATCGAGGCGTTCAACAGCAAGCTGCGCAGCGAATGCGTGAACACGCACTGGTTCCTGTCGCTGGAAGACGCTTGCGAGAAGCTGGACCGCTGGCGTAATATCGACCAGCTGCGCGCAATTGCACAGAAATGGGCCACTGCGGGCCATTCCCGGTGGTATCTTGCTGTCTGTCAAACATTGAGGAGACTGAAGCAGTGGCGAAGAAGCCTAATATCTTGGTGCTCTGGGGCGACGACATCGGTCAGTCGAACCTCAGCTGCTACTCACATGGCCTGATGGGCTACAAGACGCCCAATATCGACCGGGTCGCCAAGGAAGGCGTCATGTTCACCGATTATTATGCCGAGCAGAGCTGCACGGCGGGTCGGTCGAGCTTCATCACTGGGCAATGTGGACTTCGCACGGGCCTGACCAAAGTCGGCCTGCCCGGCGCCGAACTCGGCAGCCGCAAGGAAGACCCGACCATTGCACGGGTGTTGAAGAATCAGGGCTATCGCACCGGCCAGTTCGGCAAGAACCACTTTGGCGATCGCGACGAGCATCTGCCCACCATGCACGGCTTCGACGAGTTCTTCGGCAATCTGTATCACCTGAACGCGGAGGAAGAACCAGAAGATGCGGACTATCCTACGGAGAAGGATTTCCCGAACTTCAAGAAGAACTTCGGGCCGCGTGGCGTGCTTCACTGCTGGGCTGACGGCAAGGGCGGGCAGAAGATCGAGAACACCGGCCCGCTGACGAAGAAGCGGATGGAAACCTGCGACACGGAATTCCTGCGTGAGGCGACCCGCTTCATCAAGGAAGCCGTGGCCGCCGACGAGCCCTTCTTCCTGTGGTTCAACACGACCCATATGCACTTCCGCACCTATGCGCCGAAGGAAATCGTGGGCCAGGCCGGGCGGTGGCAATCGATCTACCACGACGTGATGGTGGAGCATGACAAGCACATCGGGAAGCTTCTGGACCTGCTCGACGAGCTGGGCGTTACCGACAACACGGTGGTGATGTATTCGACCGACAACGGCCCACACTGCAACAGCTGGCCCGATGCCGGTACAACACCGTTTCGTTCCGAGAAGAACACCAACTGGGAAGGCGCCTATCGCGTGCCGTGCCTGGTGCGCTGGCCAGGCCATATCCAGCCGGGTTCGATCTGCAATGATATCGTGGCCCACTTGGACTGGATGCCGACCTTTGCAGCTATCGCTGGCGATACCGACGTGAAGGATCGACTGAAAAAGGGCACCAAGCTTGCGGGCTATGACTACAAGGTGCACCTGGACGGCTACAACATCGTTCCGTTGCTGAAGGGTGAAGGCAAGAGCGAGCGCAGCAGCTTCTTCTACTTCAACGATGACGCCCAGCTGGTGTCGCTGCGCTATGACAATTGGAAGATTGTCTTCAACGAACAGCGCGCCGAAGGCACGTTGCGGGTCTGGGCCGAACCGTTCACCGAGCTCAGGGTGCCCAAGATCTTCAATCTGCGCACCGACCCCTATGAGTTCGCCGAAATCACATCGAACAGCTACTATGACTGGCTGCTGAGCCGGGCCTACATGCTGGTGCCGGCGCAGGTGCTGGTCGCCGATTTCTTGGCCACCTTTGCCGAGTTCCCGCCGCGGCAGAAGGCGGCGAGCTTCTCGTTGGAGACGGTGATCGACAAGATGACCCAAGGCGCATCGGGCGGCGCCTGAGACCAGTCTTCGAAGAAAGAAAAAGGGGCCGGGCAGGCAACTGCCCGGCCCCTTCCGTTTGAAACCCTTCGCTAGAGCGGGTTGGCCGCCAGGCTGAGCGCCATGTTCCCGACCGCAAACAGCCCCACCAGCAGCAGCAGGAAGCCGATCAGCCACACCCAGCTGCGCGGGAATTGCTCGTCCGCCCGCAGCTCGCCCGCATCGATGAAGACCTGCCGCTGTCCCCGCAGGGACTGGTTGAACTTCCACTCCCCGATCAGGGCCATCGACAGGGTGAGGATGCCGAGGCTGACCAGCGACAGCCCGAACAGGGCCGGCGCATTCTCTAGTGCGCCCGGCCGCAGCAGGCCGTCGCGGACGAGCGTGCGAAAGAAGGAGAAGATGGTGAAGCCGAATCCGATCATCGAGAGCGAGGTGCGGATTCCCGCCATCAGGGTCCTGTCGGCTGCCATGCGCGTGCGCTGGAAGGCAGCGCTGGTCCGCACGGAAGCCATGCGTGTGCCGGTGTCTAGGGTTTCGAGGGCCATGGGCAATCCTGCTGCTGAAACGACCGCCAGTGTGCCGCGCGGGCGGTGACATGACAGTCCAGAACCTTACAATCGGGCGCGGCCAATGGCACTAGCATGACGTGCGCAATTTCGGGGAAGCCGCCGTGGAAGAGATTTTCCAGCAAGTCGCCGCCACCATCGCCCTTGTCATCGAGGGCTTCGTTGTACTCGTTCTCGCCTATGCGGCCGCAGAGGCGATGTTCGGCATGCTCCGCGCGGTTGCCGGCCGCTCCTTGGGCACGGG
>JBKDAC010000331.1:0-1942 GCA_046316515.1 Sandaracinobacter sp.
GCGGTAGAGACTGCCAAGGTCCGGCGTCAGCCAGCCATAGTCGCCCCGCGCGAGGCGCCAGAAATGCTGGTGGCTGTCGATCCGCCGCATCAGGCCGGCACCGGCGCGTCGGGACGGATCAGCCCCTCGCCATGCAGGTCGGCCCAGAAGGCGGCCGGGATCGCCTCCCCCATCGCAGCCGCGTTCGCCCGCACCTCGGCCGCAGACCGCGCGCCCGGAATCACGCTCACGACAGCCGGATGCGCCAGCGGAAACTGCAGCGCCGCCGCCGGCAGCCGAACGCCGTGGCGGGCACAGACCGCCTGCATCCGCTGCACCCGCGCGGCAATCGCCGGCGGCACGCCCGCATAATCATAATGCGTGCCCCCGGCGAGCACGCCCGAGTTGAACGGTCCGCCCACCACCACGCCAACGCCCCGCTCCACGCACAGCGGCAGCAGCCCGTCCAGCGCCCCCTGTTCCAGCAGCGTGTAGCGCCCGGCCAGCAGGATCAGGTCCAGGTCGACCTCGGCCAATGTCTCCAGGCACACGGCACTCTCGTTCACCCCGATCCCGATTGCGCCAACCACCCCTTGCGCCTTCAGCTCAGCCAAAGCCGGAAAGGCGCCCTCCAGCGCCTCGCGGAACCGCGCCGGATGGTCCGCCCCATGCACCAGCGCCCCGATGTCATGCACATAGAGGATGTCGATCCGGTCCCGGCGAAGGCGCTGAAGGCTCTCCTCCACCTGCCGCAGCACCGCGTCCCGACGATAATCGAAATAGGGGCGCGCGAACGCCGCATCCGCGAACCCCGTCTCGCCGGGCGCCTCCCCCTGCGCCAGGCTCCGCCCCACCTTCGTCGAAAGAACCAATTGGTCCACCGCCGGCAGAAGGGCCCCCAGGCGCGATTCGCTCAGCCCGTGGCCGTAATAGGGCGCAGTATCGAAATACCGCACGCCCACCTCCACGGCCGCCGCCAGCGTGTCTGCCACATCACCGTCAGGCACAGCCGCATAGAGATTGCCGAACGCAGCGCAGCCAAGCCCCAGCGCCGGCAGCACAGCCCCGGGCTTCGCGTCGGAAACCCCATGCGCCCTCACAAACACCCCCGATCAAGGTCGCAGGACACCGGCAACCACCCTCCCCAGGCTAGGCCATCAGGCGGTCCGACTCTGGACAAAGCGGGTCGACTTTGGTTCATGGGTGAAATAGTAATTCATTTCTATGCAGAACCACAAGGATGGCCAGATGACCATATCCCCCTCCCCGTATGCGACGGGTGCCGCTGCGGTGATATCGGGCGGAGTGACGGCCGACATCCGCTTCCCCACGTCCCGCTTCCTCGACGGCTCCGACGCGATGAACCCGGATCCGGACTATTCGGCCGCCTATGTGATCCTGTCCACCTCGGAACCAGGGCTCGAGGGCCATGGCCTCGCCTTCACCCTCGGGCGCGGCACCGAACTCGTGGTGGCAGCCATCAACGCGCTGCTGCCCCGCGTCACCGGCCGCTCGCTCGACGGGATCGAGAACGACATGGCAAGCTTCTGGCGCAGCCTCGTCGGGGAAAGCCAGATGCGCTGGCTCGGCCCGGAAAAGGGCGTCACCCACATGGCGACCGCGGCGATCGTCAACGCCGTCTGGGACCTCCTCGCCAAGCGCGCCGGCAAGCCGCTCTGGCGCTACCTCGCCGACATGCCGCCCGAACAGATCGTTGCTGCCATCGATTTCCGCCACATCACCGACGCCCTGCCGCCCGAACGCGCGCTGGACATCCTGCGGGCAAACCTCGCGGCCAAGCCCGCGCGCATCGCCCGGCTCGAGGCCGAGGGCCACGCCGCCTACACCACGTCCGCGGGTTGGCTCGGCTATCCCGATAAAAAGATCCGCGCACTCGCCACCGCCGCGATCGCCGACGGCTGGTCGGCCATCAAGATGAAGGTCGGCGCCAACCTCGAGGACG
>JBKDAC010000332.1:0-7863 GCA_046316515.1 Sandaracinobacter sp.
TCGTTCCTTCGTCACTACGACGAAGCCCCAACCCTCCTCAAATCACAACCTCAAATCTGTGCCATTGGTGCTGACGGGGGACATGCCAAATGTTCTGACGACGGACAATTACGATAGCCTCAGCTATCGGAACGCCTTCGCGATAAGGAAGATTGCGCAGCTGCCCACTGCGGTCAAAGTTGAGAAGGGCATTGGATTTCAGGACACCGTTTTTCAGTGCGAGCTTTCCGAGCCATTCCCGCTTCACCTCTATCTTCTTAGCCGGGTTGTACAGTTCTATGCGGCTAGGGTTCTCCGTTCATCGGTCATCGAGGATTTTGGTGCGACTTGGTCTAAGCGTACTCTGACATTGCTCCCGGTGCCGCGAGATCGCAGTCCTAGCCAACTGGCAGCATTGAGCGACGCCGGCGAGGCGGTCCTCACAGCTGACAGCGATATTGCCGACCGCTATAGAGCGATTGATGCCGTCATTGCGAAAGGCAAGGCTGGCGCCAAATCAATTGAGGCTTTGATCGTCGACGGCAGCGCACTAGCAACCGGTATAGATTTAAACCAAGTGGCTGAAGAGGGCACCGCAGTTGCTCAACTAATCGAGGTTGGCGACGAGCTTAGATCGACAGACTTTTTCTTCACCGTAACGGTGCCTGATCAGCATCTACGCACCTTTGTCAAGTTCACGCTCGATCGTCGTATTGAAGCAAAGCCCGAAGAGCTTCTCACTCGGAGCGACATTCTCGCTATCGAAGTGCCTGTAAACTTGCTTGATGTGGTAGCAAGCATTGCATCGCTTTCCGATAGCGACCTTACTACTGTTCATTCCGCTGCGCTGGACAAGCTGGATGAGGTCGTTGCTTCTCAGTGCGGGATATCGCCTGCGCTTCGTGATCATATGATGAAAGCGATGAAAGAGGATCCCATACTTTTAAAAATGCGCCCAATGACAGCGCAACGCGGGCTTCGTATTCAACCATACAGCGACCACAGCGATGGTGAGAGATACGACTAGATTGCTGATCCTCCTTCTTGTTTGTCATTCAGTTTTAATGGATATCATATAGGTTTCTTGTATGTTGCGTTTCGTTCGGCCTGTACAGTCGCGTGTACTAGCGAGCTTTTTCCCTTATTCTCTTAAGGGCTTCCAGGAAGTTACCGAGCGTTGCACGATGCAAGTTGTCGAGCCCTCACAAATGGCGCGGCACATCCATGCGCTGATGCAGGATGCGCATAACAGCGATGCCGTAACCCGTTGCTTTGTAATAGATCACGTGGCTGCCGACCACGAGCCGGCGATAGCCGGGGCGGATCGTCTCGCAACTCCGGCCGCGCTGCGGCGCGCTGGCCAGCACGGAGAACGCTGCCTCCAGATCGTCGGTGTAGCGCAAGGCGACCGGCAGTCCCCATTCGGCGACGCTGTGCTCGAAGATGTCGTCCAGGTCCTGCTGCGCTGCCGGCGTAAGCCGGTACTCAGCCATGCTGGGCGATCTTGCGCTTCCGGAATGTGTCGAATTCGAACGGCTCCGGCTCGCCGCTGTTCTCGCCATCGATCAGCGCCTGGCGCAGTTCGCTGAGCACAGCGTCACGTTCCTGGGCGCGACGGATCAGGTCACGAATGGCTTCGCTGTCGTTGGTGTAGCTGCCGCTGGCGATCTTTCCCGCAATCCAGGCGTCCTGCTGATCGGTCAGCGTGATCGTCTTCCGCACCGTGGCCATGGCATCTCCTAAGGACGGCGGGTCCGTCATACTATTGGTGTAGTTTAGCGCTTGGGCTTCTCGGCATCAAGGTGGGCCTGGCCCCTTGCGCGGTCACCGTTGCCGCTTCGGCTCACCCGGCGGCAGATCGAGCCTGGACTGTTCCGCCTCCCGAAGTCTTGCACCGTGCAAGACTTCCTCGCCCTTCAGCGGCCCGCCCACCTTCGTCCCTCCGGCCCCATTCTCCCGCTCCAGCACGCGCCGCAGCTCTACCGCCAGCGCCTGCCGGCGGGTGAGCGCCACCGGCATTTCCGCCACAAACCGTTCCACGTCGCGGGCAAGCCGGCGATCTTCGGCGTCGCCGGTGGCGAGTTCGGCGGCATGGGCGAGATAGGCGTCACGGATCTTCGCCTGTCGGGCGCTGATCGTGCGGTTCCACTCCGGGCGTTCGGCCGGCGGGGCCTTGGCGTCGCGCTCGGCCGCCTGGCGCTCGGCTTTCCTTACCTTCGGCTCGACACCCTTGCGCGCCATCTGCTCGATCGGTGCCTTGGTCGCCTTCCTCACCGCGCCGCGCGCCTGGCGCGGGGTGGCCTCGGCTTCGACGCCCAGCCTTCGCAGTTCCTTCGCAAACGTCTCCCGCCAGTTTTGCAGGTCGGTGCGGTTCGGGGCGAGCCTGAGCCCATCGGGGCCGACTGCCCTGATGCTGACATGGACATGCGGGTGATCGGTGTCGTCGTGGCGGACCATCAGCCAGTCATGGCTGGTGCCGAATGTGTCTCTTGCCCAGGTGCGGGCGGCGGATTCCACTCGGTCGGCCAGCGAGCCCGGCGGCATCGACAGGATGACCGACACCGATTGCGCGGCATTGGGCAGTGGGCGACCTCGTGCTTCGACCGCGTTGGCGAGGAGCCAGTCATCGGTGAGCGCCCGCAGCGCATGGCGGTTGTCGATGCGGGTGCCGTTCTGGGTTTCAGCGGCGAGCTTGGCGTTGCGGGTGATGTAATCGAGATGGGCCTTCAGCCCCACGGCACCACCGCGGGCGCGGCCGGTGACCTTGACCATGGCTTCGGGCGCACGGGACACAATCCTGCGCAGGCGGTCCTTGGCGGCCTGGGACAGCGGCCAGCGCTTCGAGGGGCCTGCACCACCGGCACCGCGCAGATCGTCGCCACGGACGCTCTCAGGCAGCCGCCAGACGTCGTTCTCGCGCGTTGCCATGTTCCGCCTGCCGGGATCAGCGCGAGCGCGTCAGGCGGGGCTGCTCGGGCTCGCGAGACAAATTGGGAGGGGGTGCAGGAACAGAAGACCGGCCAGCATCGCGCCCGTCGCGCAGCGGCTCGACAGTGTCCTTTCCTGCTGCCCGACCCTGTTCCGGCGCGCTCGCCATGCGGCGCTGCTCGGCCGACAGCTGCACGGGGCCTTGGGCACGCTCCTTGGCTTGCAGTTCGGTGGCGACGAACAGCTTCAGCTCGGCTTTGGCATCGGTATGCAAGCGGTTCATCTGCCGATCGATCTTCTCGGACAGCGCGGCGAGGATCAGCTTGCCGTCCGGTGACAGCACGGCTTCCGCCGTGCGCAGTGCCTTGCGTTGCTCTGTGGGCGTTGCAGGCGTAGCGGGAGCCGATGTCACTATTGCGACAGATGGGGGAGGGCGGATCGGTTGCCCCTGCCGGTTCCGGGCATCCCGCACGCCGCCATTCCGGCCAGCAGTGACCATGGCCACGAGTAGGTCGCTGGCGGCAAGTGCTACCGGCGATGCTGCAGCCGCCGGCGTCGACCACGCGCAGCGCCTGACGATGGCACGTTCGGCGCAAGGGGCCGCGTTTGCAGCGATTGCTTCCGCTCTGCCTTGCCTCGCTCCGATTCAGGACCGTTCCTTCTGGATCCTATGGGCTGGTGCTAAGGACGAGATGCCCCATGTGGAGACGACCGTGGACCGGCGCACTTTGACACCGAACCAGTTCGAAACCGAGTTTCTGCGCAATGTTCAGGAGGATGACGACACCGCAGCCGAGGCAATGCTCACTTCCGGCAGGCCGATCCATATCCGACGGAGCGACACACCCGCCGGGCACGTCCTCCGCATCTATCCAGACGGACGGGAAGAGCTCGCTCACGTCGACCTGAGCCATATCGGGAAGGGTCGAGCGGAAAGCTGATGAGTGGCGATCGCCCGCAAATCTGGGTCGTTGCCGGTCCCAATGGGGCCGGGAAGACGACGCTTACTTCCCGCTGGGTGGCCAACCGCCTCCCTATTGTGAACCCCGATGAGATAGCACAACGGCTGCCTCGCATCGGCGGGAGACTGGATGAGCGGCGAGCTGGAGTGGCTGCGCTCGAAGAGCGTGCCTGACGCCTCGCGAACAGGGAAACCTTCGCTATCGAGACAACGCTTTCAGGCCGTGGTCCGCTGAGGTTCATGAGAGATGCAGCGGCAGCCGGTTACAAGGTCAACCTTGTCTTCGTGGGCGTCGACGATGCGGCGCTGTCCATTAGCCGGGTCGCCGACCGGGCCCGTGCAGGGGGTCACGATGTGCCCCCGGACGCCATCGTCAGGCGCTTCCACGGTGCGTTGGCGAAGCTGGGCACTGCAGTCGAGACTGCGGATCGCGCGGTTATTTTCGACAATAGCGGGAAGCATCGCCGAATCATTTTGGTCCACGAACTAGGTGGATCCAGCTTCATCGCGGAAAGTGTACCGGAGTGGACCCGGAAGGCCCTGCGAGAGACCCAGTGGCGCCGTCAGGTTGAACCATGATCCTTCGTGCAATTGGCGGCAATCACCGACTGTCGTCACCGTGCTTGAAGCTGTCGTCCAGCATGACTGCGTGGCGGCTCACGGCGTCCGCGCAGCGGCAGCGGAACGCACGGACCCAGGGCAGTCCAGCCTTGTCATGCGATTGCCTATCGAGGACATCTTGGCTATCAGTGGGATGATAAGTCACTGATATCGTTTAACATAATCCAGATTATCGGTCAGAGCCAGCGTGGGGCAACGCTAAAGTGTTCCACTTCTGTACGGCTGAAATCTGACTCTGTGCACCGCATCGTTCCATGCGCCAACCCCGAGGTAGCGAAGCAAGGGCCTTGCTGCGCATGGCGGAGCGCAAGTTATCCTGCCATTGGACTTGCAAGACCGGCCAAGTGTCCGGAGCGAGCTCCGAGGCAGTCAAAGGCCCGTAGTATCCTCCGCCTGCCGCATGGCGCGCAAAGCATCCCAATTGAGCTCGAACTGGCTGGCTTCGAGTTCCTCTCGAATGGCCCGTTCCCTTTCAGCGATGTATTCGGGTGACATGAGGCGATCAATCTTCGCGATCGTATTGTCCAACCGTTGCGCCATGCGATCTGCAGAGGCCTCGATCTCGTCCGTCAACCTTTCAACTTCAGCAATCTGGGCTTTGGTCAGCCGGAAATAGTCGGGCCGACGGTTCAAGGCCCTGCTCAGCGTGTTCCGGCCAACACCCAGTAGCTTTGCCATGCCGGCAACAGTCTGCGCGCCAGCGGCTACAGTCTGAACAGCACAATCAACGTCAGAGTCGGACAGCTTAGGTCTACGCCCAGGCCTCGACTGGTTGGCAGCGCGAGCCGCATTCGCAGAATAGCGGCGCTCCAACTCAAGGTGGCTTGCGGCGCTGCTGAGGCCCTCCAGCACCCGAAAGAGCAATCCATCGTCAATCTCGACCAGATCAAGGTCCTCGCGCAACGATCGAAACCCGACATTGCGGCGATTCAGTTCGAGGATGGTTTTGATCCCACGCTGAACGGATTGGCCAAGGCGATCAAGGCTGCAGACGATGAGGACATCACCTGGACGCAAGCTGCTTACGGCCGCTTCAAGTCCAGGCAGGTTGCCCAACAAGCCGGCGGCGTCGTCTTCGAATACCAACTCACACCCTGCGGCCGCCAAGCGCTGCCGCTGGTCATCCATGTCCCCAATAAGCGGCCCAGTCCGCGCATAACCAATCATCCGCATGCGCGCATTATGGTGCGATGTTGTGGTGCAGACAACCTGCTCTCGACTGCTTCTGGGCAGGCAACGCTAAGGAGTCCTACGGGTCTTCCTGCTCATAGAGCCCTCCCAAACGCGGGCTGTTTCGGTCTGTGTGTACCGAGAACGGAGCGAATTCCGTCGGATCCGATCGGCTTGATTCACCCGAAAATTACTCGTCGGGAGCAGCCGAACAGGTACGAAACCGGAAATATCATTCTGAGATTATTGAGGATTCCATCCTCCACCTGCTCAAACTGTCGAGGCATTCATGCGTGTTTCTGAGGCGGACTCGCCTTGTATCGACAAGACAAGTTGTCGAGGCACATTGAGACTGCCTCGCTAAGGCATTGATTCCAAAATGAGGCAGGTAGACAACACCACCCAGAAGACCCGTCGAGACTGCCTCAATATGTCGGAATCACAGAATAAATGCCTCATGTGAGACATGACAGTTCAACTTTTCGGTATTCTGATATACATTGAGTGATTGAGAGAAATAAAAAGCGCCCGATGCTTCGCGTGCACCGGGCGCTCTGCTACTTCAATTGGCAGAAAAGTAGGTTAATCGAAGGTTATAATCCTATCTTAAGGCCTCATCTACGAAGATGATATCCATTTGCTTGGCTCGCGAGCTTTCGACTATCAGTCTCAGGTTTTCCTCCGCAGCCATGTAGCTATCGCGGGACCAGAACATATGTACCTCGGAGCATGCGAGCCCGGCGCGACGAAGAAGAGCCGGCACCTTGCGCGGATCTGTTTTCAGCCTTGCAGCAATTTCGATCGTCCCGATGATGGAATAACCTGTTTTCAGAAGAGTATCGCGGCAAACCGTACGTGAACCTCTGAGTCCAGGCTTCGTCAAGCTCTTGCGAAACAGCTTTTTGTACTCTCGTGGGTGGACTTGGAGATGCTCCATCGCTTCACTGTGCGAGACATGGAGCGATCGCCAATCTTCGACCAACCGCAGAACGGTGGGAGACGCATGCATCGCGGAATTCCAGCGGCGCAGCCAACTGGACATCTGATCCTCCTGCACCATCAGGCCATGGACCATGCCTTTGTTGGAGCCAGGCGCATATGCGAGCGCCAATTCTCCGTTCAGTCCTGCGCCGATGATCTCGCCGAGCGGCTTTTCGCAGCCTCCTACGACTCTGACGGCGTCCCTGAGCATCGCCCAGCCCGGACCTTGAGCATCCCGGATGCCACGCAATGCGTTGTGGAGCTGGTCAAGAGATTCAGCTTTGACATGAAGCCCTTTCCGAAGTGCTGTAACGCAAGGCGAATTGGCGCGTTCCAGTCTCTGCAGGTCAACAAGCTGCTCGATGGCGGGGAGCCGAAGCCCGGTCCGTGAAGTGATTTCGCGCAGCGGAATTGCATCGTTGAGATGGCTTCGAACTGCAGCGGCGTCCTCCGGCCGATACCACCTGTGCTTGCGAGCTCGCCCTCCGATGTCGATTGCGTCGAGATATCCTGCCTCGACTAGGCGCGTGACTTCCGTCCGCTTTATCTGTGCAGCAGCCGCGAACTCACGGGCCGTCATCTGCTCCTTCTCCTTACGCGCCAGAAAAACGCGGACAGGATGATGGGTAACGGAAAGCATTTCGGGACAGCCGTGATGGAGAAGCGTCCGAACTACTTCGGGTGTGGAGCTGGACCACACGAGCCTCCGGAACCTGCTCTGCAGACCAGCGAGTTGCGTTTCAGGCGTTGCAGACCGGAGAAGTTTCTGGAGGTTGTAGGGCCAGCAGCGCAGCAGCGCAGCGCCGGCGGCCATGCATTCCAATTTGCTGGCGGCACGCGCATCGCGCGGGCCGTTGTCCCGTTTCGTCGCATAAATGATGTCGCCGAGGCTCAGGGCGATCTCAAAGAGGTGCCCCCGGTTTGTTCCGTGGAGCCGTGGATCCACGGCAGACAATGCGGAGAGGCTTCGTTCGCGGTCTGGGTCAATCAGTCCAGAAAGGAGGCCTAGATCATCCCGAAAATCGAGGGCCACTTCCGCCGTGGAATAGTTGATCTGATCTGCTCCGCAGGTCGTACAGACTCCGATCTTTCGGACGGTGCGCCAGGCTAGCGGCGCGCCGCACTTCGGATCGAGACATTCGGAGGTGAGCAACTGTCCCCCGTCAGCACCAATGGCACAGAGTTGAGGTTGTGATTTGAGGAGGGTTGGGGCTTCGTCGTAG
>JBKDAC010000333.1:0-3164 GCA_046316515.1 Sandaracinobacter sp.
GTAAGCATCCGGTGAGGGCCGCAGGCCATGGTGGGTTGCTGCAGGCGCCTATCGGGTCCCAGGTGTTTTCCGCCCGCGTGGGCTAAGTTTGGCGAGGCGTTCGTCGATGGCGGCAGTGTTGACGGATTGGGGATCAAAGCTGTCGCCGAACCACTCTCGCATCTGCTGGTGCTCGGGATGCTGTGGGTTTGCGATCGCGGCGAGGAACTCCTCGTAGCCTGGTGGTCCGCCGACGTCCTCTGGCGGGCAGCGGCCTGAGGCATGGAGCAAGAACGGATAGTCGAGGCCGATAGTGACCGGTTCGGTCTTCTCGATGCGGATCGAGTGTGACCACCCGTCGCCAAAGTCATAGAGGTACTTGAACGACCGCGCGCCGCTGTCAGCCACCGCACGGCCGAGGCTGGTGAAGCGGGCGTCGAGCGGTCCGTCGCGATAGTCGGGATCGGGCGGGCCGTAGCCGACGTCGCGGAAGCGGAACTCCCAAAGATGGCTGTCGGTCCAGCCCACCACGATCTGGAGGACGCTGTGCAGGCGGCTCAGCCGCATGGTGAGTGGCACCAGCAGTTGCCGGGTTACTTTGGGCTCGACGTCGTCGAGCACGACCTTGAGGCGGGCAACGGTGCTCACGCGGCGAGCGGCAGCTGATCCCGTGGCATCTGCCAGTTCCACGGCAAGAGCTCGCCGAGACGGTGTTGCGGGATATCGGCGATGCGGGCGAGGACATCGGCAAGCCACGCCTGGGGGTCGATACCGTTCAGCTTGGCGGTAACGATGAGCGAGTACATGAAGGCCGCGCGTTGCCCCCCGCGATCAGAACCGGCGAACAGCCACGACTTGCGGCCAAGTGCGATGCCGCGCAGCGCCCGTTCGGCGGCATTGTTGGTCAGGCAGATGCGGCCATCGTCGAGGAACCGCGTAAATGCCGGCCAGTCCTTGAGCATATAGTCGATGGCCTTGGCCATCGGGACGTGGCGCGACAGCGTGGCCCGTTCGCCGCGCAGCCAATGCTCCAGTGCTGTGACCAGCGGTGCCGCCAGCTCCTGGCGGATGGCGAGACGCTCGGCTGCCGGGCGGCCGGCAATGGCGCGTTCAATATCGAAGATCCGGTCGATACGGGCGACAGCCTCCAGCGCCATCGGTGAGATGACGGGGGCAAGCTCGGGCTTGCGCTTCAACTGGCCGGCGAGATCGGCATGCTCGAAGAACTTGCGCCGGGCATGGGCCCAGCACAGGGCGCGCGCGATCGGCGCCGGGGTGCGCCCGGGCTTGAACAGCTCGTTATAGCCGGCATAGGCGTCGGCCTGGAGGATGCCGGTGAAGTTGGCGAGATGCGCCACGGGATGAGCGCCGCGTCGGTCCCTTGAGTAATGGAACAGGGCCGCTGGCGGGGCCGGCCCGCCGAACGGCCGATCATCGCGGACATAGGTCCAGATGCGCCCGGTATCGGTCTTTACCTTGGCCAGCACTGGCACGGTGGTGTCGTCGCCGTGGAGCCGTTCCGCGGCAAGGACGTGTGCTTCGATGAGCAGGTAAAGCGGCTTGAGTGCGGCAGCACAGGCACCGACCTGATCAGCGAGGGTCGACAGGCTGATATCGACACCTTCATGCGCATAGCGGTCGCGCTGCCGGTTGAGCGGCTGATGCTGCCCGAACTTCTCGACCAGGATCATCGCCAGCAAGCTGGGGCCGAACAGCCCGCGCGGGGTGACGTGGAACGGCGCCGGTGGCTGCGTAACGCTCTCGCAAGCGCGGCAGGCGAACCGTTCGCGCACGGTCTGGATGACCCTCCACTGGCGCGGGATGACCTCGAGGGTCTCGGTGATATCTTCCCCCAGCTTGGACAGCCGGTCTGAGCCGCAGCCAAGGCAGCAGTCTGGGCCAGGAATGACGACACGCATCCGCGGCAGATGCTCAGGCAATGGCTGGCGCGATGGCCGGGCACGGACGAAGGCAGTGACGATGGTGGTCTTGGCAGCTGCGATGGCGGCGAGGCGTTCGTCTTCAGCCGCGGCCGCTTCGGCTTCCTCGAAGCTGAGTTCGAGCTGATCGATCAGGCGCTGGGTGCGTTCCGACCGCTGGCCAAAGCGTTCACGCTTCATCTTCTCGATCTCAAGGGTCAGCAGCGCGTTGCGGGCGACAAGATCGGCGTTGACGGCGCGGGTGTTGGCAGCCTCGGCTTCGGCACGGTCGGCACGCGCTTGCGTCTCAGCAATCGTCTGGCGAAGCTGTAAGATATCGCTGGATGAAGGCGTGTCCATCGCTACGCTTCATAGCAAAAACCGCTAGAATCGCGAAGCTTTTTGATGCGGCTCCGGTCATCAGAACCACAATATCTGTGCTTGCCTACCCCACCGCCGTTGGGCGCCAGGTCGTCTGTGGATGGCGCCAGTCGATGCCCTCCAGCATGCAGGCCATCTGCGATGCCGAGATCGCTACCAAGCCGTCAACCGCAGCGGGCCAGACAAACCGGCCACGTTCCAGGCGCTTGGCGTAAAGCGACATCCCCAAGGCGTCGTGCCATAGGATCTTCACCAGATCGCCCCGCCGGCCGCGGAAGATATACAGGTCGCCCGCGTGTGGATCGCGATGGAGACCCTGCTGCACCTGCATCGCCAGCCCGTGCATCCCACGCCGCATATCGGTGTGGCCGGTGGCAATCCAGATCCGGACACCGCCCGGGACCGGGATCATCGCGCCAGCGACCGCAAGACCAGCGTCACCAGCTTCGCCGGCGCATCGGCGGCGATCCGCACCACCGCGCCGCTGATCTCGATCATGATCGCCGCCTTGGGCTGCGGCGACGCCGGCACCGCGGCAGGGTCTGATGCGACCATCACGGCAGCAAAGCCAGGCACGACACTTTGCGCGTCCCGCTCACCGCCAAACTGCCCGCCACCAAACTGCCGTCGCCAGCGGTAGATCTGGCTCGGGCTCAGGTCCGCCGCCCGCGCAATCTCGGCCACCACCGCGCCGGGGGCAAACGCCGCCGCGACAAACCCCAGCTTCTGCTCATCGCTCCACTGACGCCGACGCTCGGCGCCCGAAAATACCGTGATCTGACCCATCGCACCGTCGCTAACCTCGGTGCAAACACCAGTGCTTGCACCGGTGCTACGTCGCAGCACCCGCCAAACCAGGCAAGGCGGCCCTCACCGGAGGCTTAC
>JBKDAC010000334.1:0-2673 GCA_046316515.1 Sandaracinobacter sp.
CCGCTAGGGTGCGCCCGGCCGCACGCCTCCAGGCCGCCATCGAGATCCTCGACCTGGTGATCGATGCGGCCCAGGCCCAGGGCGCAGCGGCCGACACGCTGATCCAGCGCTATTTCGCCGTGCGCCGTTATGCCGGCTCCAAGGACCGGGCCGCCGTCCGCGACCTTGCCTATGCCGCGATCCGCTTCACGGCTGAACGCCCGCCTTCGGGCCGCGCCGCGCTGCTGGGCCTTGCCGAAACCACCCAGCCCGATCTCCTCTCCCTGTTCGATGGGTCGTCGCACGCGCCCCAGCCGCCGGTGCCCGGCGAACCGCGGGCGCGGCCGTCAACAGTCCCCGCCTGGCTGGAGCCTGCGTTGCACGCCCGCTTCGGCGGGTCCCTTGCGGCCGAGGCCGACGCGCTGGCCGCCCGCGCACCGCTCGACCTGCGCGTGGCACCCGGCCACGACATCGCGGGCATCGCCGCGGCACTGGGTGCCGAGCCAATTCCCGGCCTCCCCCGCGGCCTGCGCCTCGCCCAGCCCCAGCCGCTCGACCAGAACCCACTCATGCAGTCGGGCGCGATCGAGGTGCAGGATGCCGGAAGCCAGCATGTCGCCGCCTTTGCCGCAGCGCGCCCCGGCGAGACGGTGATCGACCTGTGCGCGGGCGCCGGCGGCAAGACGCTCGCGCTGGCCGCCACGATGGACGGATCGGGCCGCCTGATCGCAACCGACACCGACCGCACCCGCCTGCAGGCAATGGCACCCCGTCTGGCGCGCGCCGGCGTCGCCAACATGGTCGAGGCGCACCTGCTGAACCCCAACCGCGAGGCCGAGGTGCTGGCCGACCTCGCGGGCCGGGCCGATCTTGTCCTCGTCGATGCCCCCTGCTCCGGCACAGGCACCTGGCGCCGCAATCCGGAACTGCGCTGGCGGCTCACCCCCGAGCGCCTCGACCGCCTGGTTGCGGTTCAGGCAAGGCTCATCGATCTTGCGGCATCGCTACTCAAGCCTGGCGGACGGCTGGTCTATGCCGTATGCTCGGTGCTGGAGGCCGAAGGGGCAGACCAGGCACGCGCCGCGGCGGGCCGCACGGGCTTGGTGCCGGGACCGACGCGGGCCTTCACCCCGCTGGCCGACGGGTGCGACGGCTTTTTCGTCGCGCGGCTCGAAAAGCCCTGCTAGGCTCAGTATAAAGGCCCGGGCAGGGATCGGCCCACAGAGTTGAAGAGTGAGCGGCCTGGAGAGGGACTGACATGGCACGTAAATCCATGTGGACAGGTGGAATGAAGGCATTTGCGGCCGGGGCCATCGCCCTGTCCGTTGCGCTGGCGGCGCCTGCCGGTGCAGCAAAGCCGCGCGACGGCAAGCCCGATGCTGCCCCCGCCCGCGGCCTGCCCGACAGCCAGATCGCCCCGCTCTCGCTGCAGATGCTGAAGGCCGGCGAAGCCCAGCTTGCCGCCGGCAAGCCCGACGCGGCGACCGACAGCTTCGAGGCGGCACTCGCCGCCGACCCGCGCAACCGCCGCGCCTACATGGGCCTTGCCCGCGCTGCCGAGGCGCAGGGCCTGCCGGGCAAGTCCGTCCGCTTCTATCGCGAGGCGCTGGAGATCGACCCGAACGACCTCGCCGCTCTGGAACTGCAGGGTCTGGCCCTGGTGGAGCGCGGCGCCACCGCCCGCGCCGAAGGCAATCTGGAACGCGTCCGCAAGCTGTGCCAGGGTGCCTGCCCAGAGGCTGACCGCCTGGCCGCCGCCATCGCCCGTGGCCCGAAGACCCCGGTCGCCCAGACCGCCGCCCTCAATGAGCGCAACAACTGAGGCACGAATGGCAACGCACGCCCATAGCCCAGGAGACCATTGGGAGCCCGGCAGCAATGCACTGAAGCACGCGGCGCGCGAGGCGCTGGCCACCCAGGGTGTCCAGTGGACTGACCTACGCGAAACCGTCTTCGACGCGCTGGCCGAGGGCAACCGGCCCGTCTCGGCTTATGATGTGGCAGACCGAGTCTCCACCCTCACCGGCCGGCGCATCGCGGCGAACAGCGTCTACCGGATCCTTGACCTGTTCGTGGCGCACAATGTCGCCAAGCGGGTCGAAAGCCGCAACGCCTATGTGGCCAACAGCCACCCCAACTGCGCGCACGACTGCATCTTCCTGGTGTGCGAAGGCTGCGGGCGAATCGATCATCTGGATGACGACACCCTGGCCAAGGGGATGCGGCGCCGTGCCTCCGACGCCGGTTTTGCCCCCAGCCGCGCCGTGCTCGAGCTTCTGGGCCGCTGCACCGCCTGCCAGGATTAACGGACCAACAGCAGCCCCGGCGCCAATATGGCGCTTTGCGTTGACCACGCTTCACGCTAAACCTGTTTCATGACGGACAAGACATCCGGCGCGCCCGCAGCGGCGCCCTACACCCGGCCCGAGACTCCGCTTCTCGACCAGGTGCCCACCCCGCAGGAACTGCGCACGCTCCGGCAGGATCAGCTCCGCCAGGTCGCCGACGAGCTTCGCGCCGAAATGGTCGACGCCGTCAGCGTCACGGGCGGGCACCTCGGCGCCGGGCTGGGCGTGGTCGAGCTGACCGTCGCCCTTCACTATGTGTTCAACACGCCCGACGACAAGCTGATCTGGGATGTGGGCCACCAGGCCTATCCCCACAAGATCCTGACCGGCCGGCGCGACCGCATCC
>JBKDAC010000335.1:0-731 GCA_046316515.1 Sandaracinobacter sp.
CTTCAGCCTCGTCTCCACATCGGGCGGGCCGATCGAGCTCGGCACGATGGGCGCCGGCCGCATCTCGCGCGCCGGGCTTGCTGTCGGCAGCTTCGATCGGGGCGTCTCCACCGTCACCACCGACGCCCGTGCGGTTGCCGCCTCGGCCACCGGCGCCGACGTGCGGGTGCTGAACACGGGCGACCTGGTGCTGAACGGCACCGCCATCCGCGCGTCCAAGGCATCCGACGACACCTTCTCGGACACCACGGCCGGCAGCAGCCAGAAGGCCGCCAGCGGCATCGCGCTTGCGGCCGCAATCAACGCCAGCTCGGCCGAGACGGGCGTCACGGCACCCGCCGCGCCGACCCAGATCGATGCCACCACCACCACCGTCATCGCAGCCAGCGCCGCCGCAACGCTCGTCATCAACGGCGTCTCGATGGACATCGTGCTCTCTGCCACCGACAGTGCCCAGCAGACGCGGGAGCGGGTGGCCAGCATCATCAACAACAACAGAGGCGCAACCGGCGTTGCTGCGGTCGACAATGGCCGGGGTGGCCTGTCGCTGATCGCGGCCGACGGCCGGAATGTCTCCGTCTGGTTCGACAGCGACGAAGCAGCGGCGGCCAACTTCGGCCTTGGCGGTGCCACCATTGCCGGCACGGGCACGGCCTACACGGTGACGGGCGTGACCGATCCGACCAGCATCGCGGCCGCGACGGTCAACACCGCCTATTCGCAGGTCACCC
>JBKDAC010000336.1:0-2053 GCA_046316515.1 Sandaracinobacter sp.
CGAGCTTGCGATGAAGGAAAAGGTTCGCGTCCAGGTGCTGTCGAGATTCACCGACGCGCCGGGAACGCTCGTTGTGGATGAGGATGAGATCGTGGAACAGGAACTGATCGCCGGCGTCGCCTATGATCGCAACGAAGCCAAGGTCACCATCGGCGGCGTGCCCGACAAGCCGGGCGTGGTCGCCGCCATCTTCGGCCCGCTGGCGGATGCCGGAATCAACGTCGACATGATCGTGCAGAATGTCGCCAACGACGGCACCACAGATGTCACCTTCACTGCGCCACGCACCGAACTCATCCGTGCCCGCTCGGTTCTCGAAGCAAATGCTGCCCAGATCGGCTATGCTCGCCACCTCACCGACGACAGCGTCGTCAAGGTCTCGGTGGTCGCCGTCGCCATGAACAGCCCTGCGGGCGTCGCCGTCACGATGTTGCGCGCTGTGGCCGACCGGGGGATCTACGTGCAGGCGATCACAACGTCGGAAATCAAGATCTCGGTCCTGATCGCCGAGGAATATCTGGAGCTCGCCGTCCGCGTCCTCCACACCGCCTATGGGCTGGACGCCGCCGCATGACCGATACCCCCAATCTGGATCGCCTGACCGCCCGGGGCCGCGCTTTCCTCGGCAGCCGCCACGCCGTCATGGCCGGCGCCATGACCTGGGTGTCCGAACGCAACCTCGTCTCGGCCATCTCCAACGCCGGCGGCTTCGGTGTGCTCGCCTGCGGGGGCATGCCGCCCGAGCTGCTCGAGGCCGAGATCGCCGCCACCCGCGCGCTCACAGACAAGCCCTTCGGCGTAAACCTCATCACGCTGCACCCCCAGCTGATGGACCTGATCGGCGTCTGCAAAGCCGCGAACGTCAGCCATGTCGTGCTCGCCGGCGGCCTGCCGCCCGGCCCCGCGATCGCTGCCATCACCGATTTCGCCAGGCTGATCGCCTTTGCCCCCAACCTCGCCTTCGCGAAAAAGCTGCTCCGTTCCGGCACCGACGCCCTGGTGATCGAGGGGTCCGAGGCCGGCGGCCATATCGGCCCCGTCAGCCTCTCGGTCCTCGCCCAGGAAATCCTGCCGGCGCTGCCCGAGGCGATCATCTTCGCCGCCGGCGGCATCGGGCGCGGCGCGGCGGTCGCGGCGCTCGTTGAAATGGGCGCATCCGGCGTCCAGCTGGGCACCCGCTTTGCAGCATCGGCTGAATCCGTCGCCCACTCCAATTTCAAGAAGGCCTTCCTGCGCGCGTCCGCCCGCGATGCCGTCGCCTCGGTGCAGTTCGACCCGCGCCTTCCCGTGATCCCGGTCCGCGCGCTCAAGAATGCGGGCACCGAGGCCTTCATGGACAAGCAGCGTGAAGTCTCCGAACGCCTCGCCCGCGGCGAGGTGGAGCTCGCAATGGCCCAGCTTGAGATCGAGCATTACTGGGCCGGCGCGCTCCGCCGCGCCGTGGTCGACGGCGACGTCGAAACCGGCTCGCTGATGGCGGGCCAGTCCGTCGGCATGGTGATCGCCGAGGAACCCGTCGCAAGCATCATCGACAGCCTGGTGACCGAGGCCGAAGAGGCCCTTTCCGGCCGTGCCCGCGCCCTGGAATCGGCCGCCTGATGCGCCGCCCGCCGGAGCGCGAATGATGCCCGCCGCAGGCAGTGCCCGGGAACTGCTGCGCCGCCTGCATGACGTGATGGCGGCCCGCCAGTCCACCCAGTCCAAGCTCGACCAGGTGACGGTCCTCATCGCCGGTGCCCTCGAATCCGAGGTTGCCTCCATCTACTTGGCTCGCGACGGCATGCTCGAGCTGTTCGCAACCCGCGGCCTCAAGCAGCAGGCCGTGCACGTCACCCGGCTCGCCTTCGGCCAGGGCCTCGTCGGCACCATCGCCGAAACCCGCGCGCCCCTGAACCTCGCCGAAGCCAGCACCCACCCGCGCTTTGCCTATCGTCCCGAAACCGGCGAGGAACGCTTCCACAGCTTCGCCGGCGTCCCCATCATCCGCCGCGAACAATGCGTCGGCGTGCTCGCCGTCCAGCATGTCCAGCCGCGCGATTAAGATGAGGTGGAG
>JBKDAC010000337.1:0-723 GCA_046316515.1 Sandaracinobacter sp.
CGCCCACACCATACCAGTCGAAGGCCCTGGCGCCATGCCAGGCGGCCTCCACCGCCGCGCGGTCCTCTGTGCCCAGGTGGCCGATGATCATCTTCAGCCGGATGCGGTTGACCAGCTTTTCAGCCTCGGCCACCTCGGCAAGCTTGCGGATATAGTCCACGAAGCCCACCATCACCGTCACGCCGAAGTCAGCCATCAGCTGCACCTGGGCGGCCGACCGTGTCTCTACCCCCGTGCCCGCCGACAGGAAGATGGAATTGGTGAAGTGGGTGACGGCCTCGCGGATGTAATGGCCGCCGTTGATCATGCCGTGACCATAGACGGACTGCACCACGTCCTCGGGCGTGAGCCCCTGCCAGCGGTACATCCGCCCCACCAGCAGGTTGGTGATCTCGCGCCCCTTGGGCCCGAACATCAAGGTCTGCGGCCGCCCGGTGGTGCCCGACGTGGTGTGGAACACCGACGGCGCCCGGTCGGCACCGCCCAGCCCTGCAAAATCGCCATAGGGGGGATGTTCCGCGATCGATGCCATCAGGTTCGACTTGTCATAGACCGGCAGCTTCGAAAGATCGTCGAGACCCCGGATATCGCCCGGCTCAATTCCCTTCGCGCCCCACAGCCGCCGATAGAAGGGAATTTCCCACCCCCGCGCCATCAGCTTCGCAAAGCGCGCCTCCTGAACGCTGCGCAGCTCGTCCCGGCTCATCGCCGTGTAGCGCTGCA
>JBKDAC010000338.1:0-18800 GCA_046316515.1 Sandaracinobacter sp.
CCACCAGGCTGACTGTGCGCCCGAACAGCGCGATGGCCAGCAGCAGCAGGGGCACATTCAGCAGCTGTGCGTCGCGGCGCCAGGCGCCCAGCGCTGCGAACAGGCCGCCCGTGACGAAGAATCCGGTCAGGTCGGCGCGGATGGTGGCGAGCCCCTGGGACCCTTGCGCCTGGATGAAGAAGAGGGCGCCCATTTCGGCCGGGCGAATCAGGAAGGCGAGGCCGATCAGGATGAAGAGAAGGCCGCCGAGGCCGAGAGCAATGCGGATGGCTTGGGTCATTTGCGGGGTCTCCTTGTGCTGGGCTGGACGGAAAGGTCACGCCGGCCGGCGGCCAAGCCGTCGAGTTCGGCCGGGTTGTGAGAAAGAGAAAGGGCGCAGGCATAGCCTGCGTCGGACGGGCTCGCCGGGCTGACGCCCGCCGACCCGCCGGCCGCCCGGGCACGCCGAGTCCTTGGACCAGTGCTGCACACTGGCCACAGCCGGCTTGCGCTGCTCACGCTGCGTAGCCGAGATAGCCGAGCTGGGCGGCCTTGAAAATGGTTTGGCTGCGATTGACGGCGTCGAGCTTTTCGCCGGCGTTCTGGATGTGGAAGCGGACGGTCGCATGGCTGCGGCCGAGGATCATCGAGATTTCCTTGTCCGTCTTGCCGATGGAGGCCCAGCGCAGGCATTCGACTTCGCGCTTGGTGAGTTGGCAATCGGCGGGCAGCCACTGGCGCGTGCGGAGCGCCTTCACGCAGCCCGATACGAAGCGGTGCGAGAGGATGTAGAGCTCGTCGGCATGTTCCTCATATTCGGTGCTGAGGTCGGTGCGGTCCGGGTCTGCGGCGCAGTAGCTGATGGCGCCGATCTGGCCGAAGGGCAGGTGCACCGGGATGACGATCGCGGCCTTGCAGAGCGCCCGTTTCTCGAAATTCTGCAGGTCGATCGCTTCGAGATAGCGGTTGGGCTGGCGGGTTCGGAAGCCGTCGGCGTTCACCCAGAAGGGCTCGCTTTCATAGCGGCAGGCCCGTGGCAGCGGAGAGGAAAGGGCGAGGCGGGTGTCGGCCCACCAGCGTTCGGTCGGGCCGTTCCAGCCGAACACCTCGGAGGCGAGAATGGCGCCATCCTCGTCGGCAAGGGGGCTTTTGCTGGCAATATTGTCGGTGACGCCGACCCGCAGGGATGCGCGTTCCCATGCGATGTCACGCAGGGCCTCGGCGGCGGAACGGATATCCTTCACCGAGGTGATGGTGATCCGCGCCACATCGTCTTTCAGGCCGGCGCTTTTTTCGCCCATTCCCGTCTCCCAGGCCATGACCCTAGCGGCTTTTGCCGGTGCATCGCTGTGCGTCCGGTCGTAGCTTCCCCGCGAGGTTGCGGCCTGACTTACGCTTGGGGCCGCAGATTGCAAGAGCGCGCGGGGAGCGCGCTGTGAGACGAGGGGCGTGCGCGCCCGGGAGGACGAGGATGGCCGACGAACTTTGCGTGACCTGTCGCTTCTGGACCCAGGTGCGGGTCGAAGGGCCTGGGGTGCCGGGGATTCCCGGCGCGCCAGCAACCGGCACCTGCAAGCGCTATGCGCCGCACCCCACTGTCGGCAGCGGGCATGCGCATGTGATCTGGCCGCTGACGGCGGCCGGCGAATATTGCGGCGAGTGGACCGCGAAGGCCCGCGCGGCTGCGGCTGCCTGAGGAGGACTGTTCCATGGCAACGCGCGATGATCTGGAGCATTGGAAATCGATCCCGCTGGAGCGGGTGAACCCCGGTCGGCAGAGCAAGGCGGCCGAGAAGGTGCCCGATCCGGAGCTGGGTTTCGATCGGATTCCCGCGTCCCGCTATACCTCCCCCGCCTTTCTGAAGGCCGAGTGGGAGCGTTTGTGGACCAAGGTTTGGCTGGTGGGCGGGCGCGAAGAGGTGATCCCCGACGCCGGCGATTGGATGACCCATTCGGTCGGCCCCGAGAATTTCATCTTCGCCCGCCAGGCCGATGGTTCGATCCGGGGCTTCTTCAACGTGTGCCCGCACCGCGGGAACCGCATTCTGCCGACGGACGGCACGGGGGCCGCGCACAGCTTCAAATGCGGATACCATCATTGGGAATGGGACGTTTCGGGCCAGCACATCCATGTGCCCGATATTGAGACCTTCCCGCAGATGGGGGGGCTGTGCACCGAGCATCTTCGCCAAGTGCGCGTCGACACCTGGGGAGGCTTTTTCTGGTTCTGCATGGATCCGGCGGGGGAGAGCCTGCGCGAGTTCCTGGGCGTGATCCCGGAGCATCTGGACCCGTATCGCTTCGAGGACATGAAGCTGATCGACTGGAAGACGATCGAGTGGGACTGCAACTGGAAGGCGAGCGTGGATGCCTTCAACGAGACCTATCATGTGCAGGGTATCCACCCCGAACTGCTGAGCTGGCTGGATGACTGGAATGTCCAGATCGACTGCCTGGGCAAGCACAACCGCTATCTCGTGCCATTCCAGACGCCTTCACCCCGCCATTGCGACCAGCGCACCCTGTCGGAGATGATGGTGGGGCTGGCCCAGCTGAACGGGCTGGATCCGGCGGAATTCGAAGGCAATCCCCGCGCGCTGCGGCTGGCGATCCAGAAGGCCAAGCGGGCCAAGGAAAAGGATAGCATCTACCCGTACAAGGACCTGTCGGACGACCAGCTGTCAGATGATTACCACTATATGATCTTCCCGAATTTCACGATGAACATCTATGGGGAAACCATGCTGCTGTTCGTCAGCCGGCCGCATCCGACCGACCCGAACCGGATGCTGTATGACCTGATGAACTTCGCGCATCTGCCCGAGGACCAGCCGTACCAGTTGCCCGACCATGTGACCTACAGGCACGGCCAGATCAGCCTGGGGCTGGTGCTGGACCAGGACGCCCACAACCTGCCCCATGTGCAGGACGGGATGAACAGCCGCGCGTTCGGCGGGCTGATCCTGGGCGAGCAGGAGCTGCGCATCCGGCATTTCCACAAGGTCTTGATGGACTATGTGGGGGCCGATATTGACGACTGAGGCAGGGTTCTGCCCGGCGGGCCCGGCCAATCTTGCCCTGGGTTCGGCCGAGCGACGACAGGTTGAGGGGCGTGACGTGATCGTCGCGCGCGGGCAGGACGGTGCCTATTATGCGGTTGCCGCCATGTGCAGCCATGCGGCGCTGCCGCTGGAAGGCGGGCGGGTGCGCGGCACCAGCATCGTCTGCCCGCACCATGGCGCGCGCTTCTGCCTGAAGACAGGGCGCGTGCTGGGCCCGCCGGCCCATGAGGGAATCACGGCCTATCCGACGCGCGTGGAGGGAGACAAGGTGATGCTGTGGCCGCTCTAGCAGGGAAGGTTGCACTGGTGACGGGGGCGGCGTCGGGCATTGGTGCGGCAACCAAGGCGTTGTTCGAGGCCGAGGGGGCGAAGGTGCTGGGCACCGATATCCGCGCTTCGGGTGAACTGTTTCAGCACGACGTCACCGACGAGGCGCAGTGGCAGGCTGCGGTGGCCGAATGTGTGCGCCGGTTCGGGCGGCTGGATATCCTGGTGTCGAATGCCGGGACGGCGCAGGCAGGCCCGATCGTGGAACTGGACCTGGCGACGTTCCGAGACCAGTCGCGCGTGCATGTGGAGGGCGCCTTCCTGGGGATGCAGGCGGCGGTTGCGCAGATGCGCCGGCAGGCGACGCCGGCGACCGGCAGCATCATGGTGATCGCCTCGGTCGCGGGGCTGAAGCCGATCATGCAGACGACGGCCTATGGCACGGCGAAGGCGGCGCTGATCAACATGGCCAGGGCAGTGGGCGTGGAGCTGGGCCGCAAGGGCGACCGCATCCGGGTGAATGCCATCTGCCCAGGCGGCACCAAGACGGCGATGACGTTGGCGATGTTCGGCGAGAGCTATTGGGCAGACAAGAGCAATTTCGCGGACATGCCGCTGAAGGACTATTGCCGACCGGAGGATATCGCCGACGCCTGCCTGTATCTCGCCTCGGACGAGAGTGAGTTCATGACCGCGAGCCACATCGTTGTCGATGGCGGATGGATATTGAGTGACCGCATATGACGAAGCCGATTGCACCGGTCAGCCGGAGGGCCGACAAAATCGCACTGGTAACTGGCGCAACGTCAGGCATCGGGCGCGAAGGCGCCTTGTGGCTGGCGCGCGATGGGTTTCACCTGATCTGCGCCGGGCGCAACGCGGAGCGCGGCGCAGCAGTGGTGGCAGCGATCGAGAGCGAGGGCGGCAGCGCCGAATTCGTTGCCTTCGACATCACCAGCGAGGCCGATTGGGCGCGCGTGACAGATCGAATTGCTGCGCAGCATGGCCGGCTGGATGCGTTGGTGAACAGCGGCGGCGCTTTCTTCTCGAAGCCGTTGCTTGAGACTCCGCTGGCCGAGTTCCGGGGGCTGTGGGAGACCGACGTTGAGTCGGTGGTGCTGGGCACGAAGTACGGGCTGCGCACCATGGGCGCGACGAAGTCGGGCGGGTCCATCATCAATGTCTCGTCACTGGCCGGGCTGATCGGGCTGGAGGATTGCGCAGCCTATTGCGCGGCGAAGGCGGCCGTGACGCACTTCTCCAAGATCGCGGCGGTGGAGGGCGGCAGTTTCGATCCGCCGATCCGGGTGAACAGCCTGAATCCCGGCGTTATCTATACTGAGATGATCACGGGCGCCTATGGCGACAATGAGGGCGTGAAGGCCTTCGTGAAGGATGGCAATGCGCTGGATATGCTGGGCGAGGCAAGGCACATTGCGGCGGCGATCCGGTTCCTGGCGAGCGGGCGCAGCCGGATGGTGACGGGGACTGCGCATCTCGTTGACGGGGGAAGGGGAGCAGACTGATGGGCGTGCGCAAGCGGTTCACCTTGGCGCGGCGGCCGAACGGCACCCCGGTGCCGGCGGATTTCGCGTTGGTGGAAGAGGCGTTTCCGACGCTGGGCGAGGGTGAGTTCCTGATCGAAAACCGCTTTGCGAGCCTGGACCCGGCGATCCGGGGATGGCTGGACGATGCGCCCAGCTACATGCCCCCCGTGTCGCTGGGCGAGGCGGTGCGCGCGACGACCGTGGGGGTGGTGGCCGAAAGCCGGAACCCGGACTTTTCCGTCGGCCAGTGGGTGCTGGGGCTGAACGCGATCGAGACGCACTCGGTGGGAATTGCCGGCGGTTTCACCGGGCCGATTGATGCGTCGATTGTGCCCAGCCCGACCAACTTCCTGTCGGTGCTGGGGGCGGTGGGCATGACGGCCTATTTCGGCCTGCTGGAGGTGGGGCAGCCCAAGCTGGGCGAGACCCTGCTGGTATCGGGCGCGGCGGGCGCAGTCGGCAGCCTGGTGGGGCAGATCGGCAAGATCAAGGGAACCCGCAGCATCGGGATTGCCGGCGGGGCAGAGAAGTGCCGGCGGCTGATGGAGCGCTATGGCTTCGACGCGGCGATCGATTATCGCGGCAAGAGCGTGGCGCAGCTGGAGGCAGAGATACGCGCGGCGGCGCCCGACGGCGTTGATATCGTGTTCGAGAATGTGGGCGGGGCCTGCCTGGACGCGGCCCTGATGAACCTGCGGCACGGCAGCCGGGTGGCGCTGTGCGGGCTGATCTCCGAGTATAATTCGCCGGAGAAAGTGGGTGCCAGGAACCTTTGGCAGCTTATCGTGCACTCCGCGCGGATCGAGGGGCTGCTGGTGCGGGATTACCTGCCACGCTTTGCCGAGGGCGCGGGCGTGATGGCAGGTTGGGTGCGCGAGGGGCGGCTGGTGTTCGACGAGCATGTCGACCATGGCATCGACAATGCCTTCGGCGCCTTCATGCGGCTGTTCGAGGGGTCGAACGACGGCAAGATGATTCTCGCACTATGAAGCTCCAGGGTCGCAGGGCGCTGGTGACGGGCGCGGCCTCTGGCATCGGCGCGGCGATTGCGGCGCGGTTGCGGGCGGATGGCGCCGAGGTTGTGACCGCCGACCGAGCGCCGGGATGCGATCTGACAATCGATGTGGCAGCGCCGGATGCTGCGCAGCAATTGGCGGCTGCGTGCAAGGGACGGCTGGACATATTGGTGCCCAATGCAGGCGTTTCTGCCTTCGAGCTGATCGACGGGCATTCCGATGCGGTGTGGGCAACGACCCTCGATATCGACCTGAGTGCCGTGTTCCGCACCATCCGCGCCTGCGCGCCGCTGCTGAAACTGTCGCCGTCCGGGCGGATCATCACCATCGGGTCGGTGATGTCGACCTTCGGCGAGGCTGGCATGGCGGCCTATGCGGCGGCCAAGCACGGCGTGCTGGGGCTGACGCGGGCGGTTGCGATCGAGCTGGGGCCTGACGGCGTGACGGCGAACTGCATCCAGCCGGGTGCGATCCTCACCGGGATCACGAAGCCCGCTTTTGCCGCCAACCCGGCCTTCGGCGATTACTGGCAGCAGAAGTCGGCGCTGAAGCGGCTGGGCACGCCGGAAGATATTGCCGATGTCGCGGCCTTCCTGGCGAGCGACGACTCGCGCTTCATGACTGGGGCGGCGCTGGTGGTTGACGGTGGCGCAACCGCGCACCCCTGAGGAGATGGACATGACTGCAACCGATGTCGTGACGGCCTTCATAGACAATCTCAACGCAATGCGGATGGACGACGCCTTCGCGCTGCTGGCCGAAGACATCGTCTATCACAACATCCCGATGAAGCCGGTGACGGGGCCGGCAGCGGTGAAGGCTGTGTTCGACCAGATCCCGTTTACGGCCGTCGAGTTCATCACCCACCACAGCGCCGAGCATGACCATAGGGTGCTGAACGAGCGGACCGACCGGTTCAGGCTGGCCGACGGGCGCTGGGTGGAGCTGCGGGTTATGGGCGTGTTCGAGGTGTTGGACGGGAAGATCACCGCCTGGCGTGACTATTTCGACCTGGGACAATGGATGGCGCAGCTGGCCCCGCAATGAGCGTGGAGCTGCCGCCGCTGGTGCACGGGGATATCCGGCTGGAGCCTCTGCATCGCCGCCATCATGCGGCCCTGAAGGCGGTCTGTGCGGAAGACCAGGCGATCTGGGACATCTACAGCATCGACCTCAGGGGCGACGGCTTTCACAGCTGGTTCGCGGCGGTGACCAGTGACGGCCCGGGGCCGGCGGCCTGGCTGATGTGGGTGGTTCTGCTGGCAGATGAGCTGGTGGGCATGACCGGCCTATCCCCGGATGCCCGCCACCTTGGCGTGGTGGAGATGGGGACCACCTTCTATGTGCCGAAGGTGCGGGGGTCTGGCCTGAACCGCACGATCAAGTGGATGGCACTGAACCATGTCTTTGGAACGGGCGCGCATCGCGTGGAATTCCGGGTGGATGACCGCAATGCGCGGTCCAAGGCGGCGATGCGGAAGATCGGGGCGCAGCACGAGGGGCTTCTGCGGCGGCACAAGCTGACGCACACGGGCTTTATCCGCGACACGAATATGTTTTCGATCCTCGACACGGAGTGGCCGGATCTGGAGCCCCGCCTCAGACCGCCCCGCCTCAGGCCCTAGTCGCAGACCCTAGCCAAGGCGGGAGCCTGTCACTTTCATCGGTCGGGCGCACCGCGTGCGGGGGGTAGTTTCGCATCATCGAAATTGCAGTTTGGGGACATTGCGACATGGCGGCACCAGCCCCACCCGGAAATCCGTTTGCACCCGAGGTCCTGTCGGACCCCTGGGCCTTCTATGCGGCCTGCCACACGGCGGCGCCGGCGTTCCAGCTGCCGGGGACACCGATCACCTATGTGACCGGCTATGACGCGGTGGTCGATGCGCTGGGGCGGGTGGAGGAATTCTCCAACGCCTTTGGCACCGACCTTGCCGGCGCGCGCAGCCAGGACCCGGAGGTAACCGCGATCCTGGAGACGGGCTGGCCGGCGGTCGACACCATGCTGACGGCGGACCCGCCGGTTCACACGCGCTATCGCAAGCTGGTGAACCTCGCCTTTTCCATGAAGAAGGTGGATGCATTGGAGGAGCGGGTCCGGGGCATCGTCGTGGACCTGATCGATGGCATGCAGCGAAAGGCCGCGCACGGCGAGACCGTGGATTTCGTGGCCGACTTCGCCATTCCGCTGCCGGTGGCCGTGATTGCGTCGGAAATCGGGATGCAGGGCTCGACCGATGTCGCCACTGTGAAGCGCTGGTCGGATGCCTTTGCCGACCGGCTGGGGCAGATGATCGGCAAGGAGCGCGAGCTGGAGTGCGCGCGCGAGGTGGTGGAGTTCCAGCGCCATTCGAAGCAACTGATCGATGCCCGGCGCGAAACGCCGACCGGCGACCTGCTGAGCGACCTGGTGCATGCCTCGGTCGACGGAGAGACGCCGCTGGATGATGCCGAGATCATGTCGGTGCTGCAGCAGCTGATGGTGGCGGGCAACGAGACGACGACCTCGACTCTGGCCGGCGGGCTCTTGATGCTGATCCAGAACCCGGCGGCGCTGGCCCAGGTGCGCGCCGACCCGTCGCTGATCCCGAACATGGTCGAGGAAATGCTGCGGCTGGAAACGCCGACCTCGGGCATGTGGCGCGTGGTGAAGAAGGATGCGACAATCGCCGGTGTGGAGGCCATGGGCGGCACCATGCTGATGGTGCGCTTTGCGGCTGCCAACCGGGATCCGGCGAAGTTCGAGAAGCCGGATGCCTTCCAGCCGGACCGCAAGAATGCGCGCACGCACCTCGCCTTTGGGCGCGGCATCCACATGTGCGTGGGGAACATGCTGAGCCGCAAGGAGCTGGCGGTTGCCTTCCAGGAGCTGCTGGCGCGGCTGGACGGCTTTGCCGTCGTGCCCGGCGCCGTGCTGGTGTGGAAGCCGAACATGCTGCTGCGCGGGCTTTCCAACCTGCCGCTGACCTTCACGGCCCGTCCGCAGGAGCGCGCGGCGTGAATTTCGATCTGACCGAGACCCAAGCCATGCTGAAGGCACTGGTGGAGCGTTTCTGCGCGGATGCCCATGGGCTGGACCTAGAGAAGCTGCGGCACCAGCGTCGGCAAACCGGGGGCTTCGACCGCGGCAACTGGCGCCAGCTGGCGGAGCTGGGGATCCTTGCGCTGCCCTTTTCCGATGCCGAGGGCGGGCTGGCGGGTGGCCCGGTGGAGATCATCACGGTGGCAGAAGCGCTGGGGCGCAGCCTTGCCGTCGAGCCGGTCACCGAGGCGCTTGCCCCCGTGGCCGCGCTGGCGAATGCTGCGCAGCATGATGGGCTGTCGGCCGGGTTGATGACAGGCGAGACGCTGGCCGCGCTCGCCATCACCGAGGCTGCCGGGCGCTATAATCTGGCGCATGTCGAAACCAGGGCCCGCCAGGGTGCAGACGGCTGGCGCCTGTCGGGCGCCAAGACGGCGGTGTGGCAGGGGATGGCAGCCGACCGGCTGGTCGTGTCGGCGCGTGTTTCCGGTGCGGTTGGGGATGCGGCGGGTACCGGCCTGTTCCTGGGGGCGGCCGATGCTGCCGGGCTGGAGCGGCGGGGGTGGGTGGCGGCCGACGGCCAGCTGGCGGCCGAGCTGCAGCTGCATGATGTGCCGGCCATCCGGCTTGGGTCGCTGGGGCTTGCCGAGCTGGAAAATGCGGTGCGCGCGGCGTGGCTGGCGGGGTCTGCCGAGATGGTGGGGCTGGCGGCGCTGCTGTTCGACCAAACGCTTGCCTATGTGAAGACGCGGGTGCAATTCGGGAAGGCGCTGGGCAGCTTCCAGGTGATCCAGCACCGGCTGACGGATTGCTATGTGGCGCTGGAGCAGGCCCGGTCCATGGTCTATCGGGCCGCGCTTGCGCCGGAGGCCGAGCGGGCACGCCAGATCGCGGGCACGCGGGCGTTCGTTTCCGATGCCGCCCGCAGCGTTGCACACGAGGCCGTGCAGTTCCACGGCGGGATGGGCGTGACGGACGAGCTGCTGATCGGGCATGGATTGAAGCGGATCCAGATGTTGTCGCGGTTGTGGGGCGATCCCGAGACGGCGACCGCCGCCTTTGCGAAGGCCGCCTGATGGAGCCGATTGCGCCCGACCTGTTCACACTTGCAGGCGGTGAGCCCGCGCTTCTTGGCGGCCGCGACAAGGCATCTGGCCGTATTGTCTTTCCGCTGCCCACAGATCGGGAGCGGTTCGACTCTGTCGCCTTGCCGCGCGAAGGGCGGATCTGGAGCTGGACCGTGCAGCGCTTTCGCCCGAAGTCACCGCCCTACACGGGGCCCGAGGACTTCACGCCCTATGCCATTGCCTATGTCGAGCTGCCGGGCGCTGTGATCGTGGAGGCGCGGCTGACGGGCTTTGATCCGGCAACGCTGAAGGTGGGCCTGCCCTGCCGGCTGGTGGTTGAGCCCTTTGCGGGGAAGGCCAGCTATGCCTTTGCGCCGCTGGAGACCGAGAATGTCTGACGTTTGCATCATCGGTGCGGGGATCCATCCGTTCGGCCGCACCGACGGGGTGACGGGCCTGCAACAGGGCGTGTTCGCGGCACGCCAGGCACTTGCCGATTCCGGCGCGGGCTGGGCCGATGTGGAGATCGCCTTTGGCGGATCGTCAGCCGCCGGCAATGCCGACATCATGGTCAATGACCTGGGGCTGACGGGCGTGCCCTTCATCAATGTGGCGAACGGCTGCGCGACGGGCGGCTCCGCGCTGTTTGGCGCCTATTCCGCGATCAAGGCGGGGCAGGCGGAGATTGCGCTGGCGGTGGGCTTTGACAAGCATCCGCGCGGCGCCTTTGACCCCAAGCCCGCCGAATGGGGCCTTCCCGATTGGTATGGCGAGACGGGCCTGATGCTGACGACGCAGTTCTTCGCACTGAAGCTGCGGCGCTATATGGAGCAGTTCGGCATTTCGGCGCGCACGCTTGGGCTGGTGGCGGAAAAGGCGTTCGAGAATGGTGCGCTTGCGCCGCACAGCTGGCGCAAGCAACCCGTGGACCTGGAGACGATCCTGAACAGCCAGATGGTGAATGATCCGCTGACCAAGTTCATGTTCTGCTCGCCCGCGGAGGGCGCGGTGGCGCTGGTGCTGGCCTCGGAAAAGAAGGCGCGGAAGCTGGGTGCCGTTGCCGTGAAGCTGAAGACCGCGACGGTGCGGACGCGGCCGCCGGGCAGCTTCGAGGTGTTCTCGCCGGGGCTGGATATCGAGCGCGGGCCTTCGCCCACGGTGATTGCGGCGAAGGCAGCGTTCGAGGCGGCCGGGATCGGGCCGCAGGACGTGGACGTGGCGCAGTTGCAGGACACCGAGAGCGGTGCCGAGATCATGCACATGGCCGAGAACGGCTTTTGCGCCGACGGCGAACAGGAGCAGTGGCTGGCCGAGGGCTGGACGAAGATCGGCGGAAAGCTGCCGGTGAACACCGACGGTGGGTGCCTTGCCTGTGGGGAGCCGATCGGCGCCTCGGGGCTGCGGCAGGTCTATGAGAATGTGGAGCAGCTGCGCGGCCGTGCCGGTGCGCGGCAGGTGGCAGACGCGAAGGTGGGGTACAGCCATGTCTATGGCGCACCGGGCCTGTCGGCCGTGACGATCCTTGAGCGGTAGCGATAGCTAAGCCGTGAGCGGTAGCGATAAACAAGGTTGGAGCGCTGATATGGGAATGCTGGACGGGCATGTGGCGCTTGTCACCGGGGCGGCAGGCGGGATCGGGCTGGCGGCGGCGAAGGCTCTGCACGCCGATGGGGCGCAGGTTATGCTGGCCGATATCGACCGGGTGCGGCTGGGTGATGCGGCGGCTGAGATCGGTGCGGGATGTGCCGCGACCTGGCTGGATGTCACGTCGCGCGACAGTTGGGCGGCGGCAGTCGACGCCACGGTGAAGCGGTTCGGTACCTGCACGATCCTGGTGAATTCGGCCGGGATTTCCGAGCCGGCGGATATCGAGACGCTCAGCGACGATGCCTGGGATCGGCACATCGCGATCAACCTGTCGGGCGTGGTCTATGGGATGCAGGCCGCGACCCCCGCGATGAAGGCGTCGGGCAAGGCCTGCGCAATCGTCAATGTTGCCTCCATGTTGTCGATGCGGCCCGGCGCGCCCTTCATCGCCTATTGCGCTTCGAAGGCGGGGATGGCGATGGCATCGAAATCGGCCGCGCTGCACTTTGCCAGCAGTCGCATCCCCATTCGCGTGAACACGGTGCATCCGGGTGCAATCCGCACGCCGATGTTCGAGCGCTATCTGGCGATGGTGGAGGACCGGGCGGCCGCGGAGGCGAGCTTTGCCGCCAACCATCCGATGGGCCGCGTCGGCGAGGCCGATGAAGTTGCGCAGGCGATCCTGTTCCTGGCATCGCCGCGATCGAGCTTTACAACGGGTGCCGAACTGCCGGTCGACGGCGCTGGCCATATCCGGGATTGAGCGCCATGGCCGACCCCACCCCCAAGCCGCCGATCCAGGTGCACGTCGTTGCTGCCGGCAAGTACCACGACATCGACTTCGCAAGGCTGGAAATCCTGAAGCTGTTCGCCGAGGAGCCGCGCATCCGCGCGACGGTGGCGATGGACTTTTCCAACATCGCGCGGCTGCGGGCCTGTTCGCTGCTGGTGACCTATACCTGTGACGTGATGCCGACCGAGGCCGAGGCGGCCGCGATCAAGGCCTGGCTCGAGGCCGGCGGGCGCTGGCTGGCGCTGCACGGCACCAACTCGATCCTGCGCTTCCTGGAGAGCGGGCTGGTGGATGCGCCGAACGAGCGGCCGGATGTGATGGCGATGCTGGGCACCCAGTTCGTCGCGCACCCGCCGATCGGGCCCTACACGGTGAATGTGAAGCAGCCCGGCCATCCGCTGGTGAAGGGCGAGAGTGACTTCGAGGTGGTGGACGAGCTGTATCTGAGCCGCACCACGGCCGCGATCGACACCATCCTGGCGACGACATTCCAGGGCGAGGCGACCGGCTTCGTGGAGAGCGACTGGCCCGAGACCGAGGTGCCCATCCTGTACGAGACACGGCACGGCGCCGGGCGCCTGCTCTATTTCACGCTGGGGCATTGCCGCGGCCATTATGACGTGGAGGTGTTCACGCCCTTCTGGCCGCATCCCGAGCGCTGTTCCTGGAACTATCCCGTCTATACCCGCATCCTGAGGCGCTGCATCGCCTGGGGGATCAATGAGCTGGAGCAAGGCTGATGCACATGGATTTCTCTCCGCAAGAACTGGCGTTCCGCGAAGAGGTGCGCACGTTCCTGGCTGAGAATCTGCCCGAGCATATCCGCGAGGGCTCGCGCAATACGCCAAGCGTGTTCGTGGAGCCCGACATCGGCGACGATTGGCAGCGCATCCTGTATGAGAAGGGGTGGCTCGCCTATCACTGGCCCAAGGAGGCCGGTGGCACGGGCTGGGATCCGGTGCAGCGCTATATCTTCGAGAAGGAATGCGCGCTGGCCGACGCGCCGGCGCTGAGCGTGCTGGGCCTGAAGCTGGTGGCGCCGGTGATCTATACCTTCGGCACGCCCGAGCAGAAGGCGCGCTTCCTGCCCAGGATTCTGGATGGCAGCGAGAAATGGTGCCAGGGCTATTCCGAGCCGGGCGCTGGGTCTGACCTTGCCAGCCTGAAGACGCGGGCCGCGCTGGATGGTGAGACCTATCGCATCAACGGCTCGAAGATCTGGACGACGCATGCGCATTACGCCGACTGGATGTTCTGCCTGGTGCGCACCAACCCGGATGTGAAGCCGCAGGAGGGCATCACCTTCCTGCTGGTGCCGATGAAGCAGAAGGGCATCACCATCCGCCCCATCATCACGCTGGCGGGCGACCATGAGGTGAACCAGGTGTTCCTGGACGACGCCGAGACGCACGAACAGTATCGCATCGGTGCCGAAGGGCAGGGCTGGTCGATCGCCAAGTTCCTGCTGGAGAATGAGCGCGGCGGCAGCTGTGCGGCACCGCGCCTGCTGGCGGACATTGCGCGGCTGCGCACTGCGGCCGACAGCCAGCCGAGCGGCACCAACGGCGCCTATGGCCATCTGCCGAGCGTGAAAGCGCGGCTCGTGGCGCTGGAGCTGGAGGCGCAGGCGCTGGAGACGACTGAGCTTCGGATTCTGGCCGAGTTGAAGGCCGGGCGTCGGCCGGGCCCGCAGACGAGCCTGGTGAAGCTGGTGTCATCGAGCCTCAGGCAGAAGATCGACGAGCTGGCGGTGGACATATTCGGGCCGTTCGGCCTGCAGCTGCCGCCCCAGCGCCCGCTTTATGGCAACAGCGCCCCCGAGCCGGTGGGCAGCCGCGAGGCGCAGCTGGCGATGCCCACCTACCTCAACAGCAGGGCCTGGACGATCTTTGGCGGCACGAACGAGGTGCAGAAGACCATCATCGCGAAGACCGTGCTCGGCTTGTAGCCGAGCACGGTGAAGGCGGCCGAGATCAGTGCGCAGCACTGACTCTCGGACTCTTCGCTTCGCGCAGCGTGCGGAGTCGGCGATTTCTATCGCTGGCCGAAGCCCTAGCACTACTTTGGCAGATATCTGCCAAAGTAGTGCTAGGGCTGATACATGTCGGGCGCGATGGCGTAATTGCCAGCGGATGCCAACCGGCGCGTCACGTCCTGGATCCATTCATGGACGCCGAAGATTTCCTGCACCATCAGCACCAAGGGGGTGTTGGTCTTGCCCCCCTTGTTCGTGACAGCCGGCCTTGCGCGATAGGCGTTCATCGTGAAGCCGCCCGAGGCCGGGAATTGGATCATGCCGGCGTCCAGCCCGGCGACGGGGCTGTTCCGGGACGGCGCGAGCGTCGATCGCCTTGTAGATTCACATGGCGGGCAGGCCCGCCCGCCGCTAAGGTCTGCCCATGCTGCTGATCCTGGGCCAAGGCTATTCCGGCACCGCGCTTGCCGAGGCAGCGCGCGCAGTCGGGCATGAGGTGCTGGGCGTGAAGCGTGCGGCCGCCGAGGGCGTGATGGCCTTTGACGATCCGGCTCTGCCTGCGGCTATCCGGGCGGCGTCGCACATCCTTTCGTCCGTCCCGCCGGACAGTGCCAGCGGAAGGGATCCGATGCTGGACCGCTTTGCAGACCCGTTGCGGCATCACGGCGGCTGGGTCGGCTATCTGTCGTCGACCGGGGTCTATGGCGACACGGGCGGGGCGTGGGTCGACGAATCGGCGCCTGTCGGCGGCGGCCGCCGCAGCGCCCGGACCGAGGCGGACCTGAGCTGGCAGGCGATCGGCGCCACCATCTTTCGCCTGCCGGGCATCTATGGGCCTGGGCGATCCGCGCTGGACCAGGTGCGTGCAGGCCTGGCCCGGCGCGTTGATCGGCCCGGCCATCGCTTCAACCGGATCCATGTGGACGATATTGCGGGCGCCGTGCTGGCGGCGATCGCTGCGAATGCGAAGGGCATCTTCAACGTGGTGGACCGGCTGCCGGCCGAGCCGCGGCAGGTGACTGAATATGCCTGCGGGCTGCTGGGCGCGCCGTTGCCGCCGCTGGAACCGATCGAGCTGGCGAACCTGAGCCCGATGGCGCGCGGTTTCTGGACCGAGCGGCGTGCCGTCGCAGGGCTTCGGCTGGAACGAGAGACAGGCTACCGCCTGAAGCATCCGGATTACAAGGCGGGGCTGACGGCCATCCATATGGACGGACAACGGGGCAGTGCACCCGGGGGAGACAGAGCATGAAATTCGGCACAAGTCAGGGAATGCACCCTCCGGGCGCGGGGCAAACCGGCGTCGGCAAATCCGTGGAGCGGGTGGAGGATGCGCGCCTGCTGACGGGTGGCGGGCGCTACACCGACGACCTGCAGCTGCCGGGCATGGCCTATGGCGTCACGCTGCGTAGCCCCTATGGCCATGCCGCGATCACACGCATTGATGCTGCGGCCGCCCGTGCGATGCCGGGCGTGCTCGCCGTCTATCTGGCGGACGATCTGGATGCCTATGGCGAAGTGCCCTGCGCGGTGCCGCTGTCGGGCCCGATCAAGACGCCGCGCCCGCTGCTGGCGAAGGGCCGGGTCCGCTTCGTGGGCGACGGCATCGCCTTTGTTGTGGCCGAAACGCGCGAGCAGGCGCGCGCCGCCGCCGACGCGATCGAGATCGATTTCGGCGAGCTGCCGGCCGTCGCAAGCATCGCGGCGGCAACCGCGCCCGGCGCGCCCGCAATCTGGCCCGACGCACCGGGCAACATCGTGTTTCACTGGGAGGTCGGCAACGGCGCTGCGGCCGATGCGGCGCTGGCGTCTGCCGCCCATGTGACGCGCCTGCGAATCGTGCAGAACCGTGTTGCGCCCACGTCGATGGAGGTGCGGGCGGCCCTGGGGGATTGGGATGGCAGCGCCTTCACGCTGCACACTGGAAGCCAAGGCGTCGCGGGCATGCGGCAGCTGCTGGCCGGCATGGTGCTGAAGTGCCCGCCCGAACAGCTTCGCATCGTTACCGGCGATGTGGGCGGCGGGTTCGGGATGAAGAGCTTCCTCTATGCCGAATATGCCCTGGTGCTGCACGCCGCGAAGATGCTGGGCCGGCCGGTGAAGTGGACGGGCGAGCGCTCCGACGCCTTCCAGACTGACACGCATGGCCGCGCGATGGACTCCGACGCGCAGCTGGCCTTTGACGGCGCCGGCCGGATCACCGCGCTGAAGGTAGAGACCTGGTCGGATCTCGGCGCCTATCAGTCGCAGTTCGGTCCTGCGATCCAGACGCTGGCCGGCGGCCGGATCATCGGCGGCGTCTATCGCATTCCCGCCATCCACAATGCCGTGCATGGCGTCGTCACCAACACGACCCCGGTCGACGCCTATCGCGGGGCCGGCCGGCCCGAGAGCGCCTATATCATGGAACGGCTGCTGGAGGCCGCCGCCCGCGAGCTGAACCTGCCCGTGGACGAGATCCGCCGCCGCAACCTGCTGACGCCGGCCGAGCTGCCCCACGACAATGGCCTGGGCCTGACGTTCGACATCGGGGACTTCCCCGCCGTGCTCGACAAGGCGCTGGCCAATGCCGACTGGGCCGGCTTCCCCGCCCGCAAGGCGGCCGCGCAGGCCCGGGGCAAGCGCTATGGCCGGGGCCTTTGCTATTATGTCGAGATCGCCGGCGGCGGCTCGCGTGACGAGTTTGCCGATGTCCGCGTGCTGACGGGCGGCATCGTCGAGGTTGCGGTTGGCACCCAGTCCAACGGGCAGGGGCATGAGACCGTCTATGCCCAGGTGACGGCCGAACGGCTGGGCATCCCGATGGAGCAGGTGCGCATCGTGCAGGGCGACACCGCCCGGCTGGAGCAGGGCAATGGCACGGGCGGCTCGCGTTCGATGGCCTGGGGCGGTGGCGCCTGCCTGATGGCCGCAGACGAGCTGGTGGCGCGTGGGCTGGAGCTGGCGAAGCAGGATCTGGGCGACGAGGTGGACTATGCCGACGGCCTGTTCCGCGGCCGGGCCACCAACGCCACGCTGAGCCTATCGGAGCTGGCGGACAAGCACCCGCAGGCGCTGGATGGTCGCGCCCGCTTTGCGCCGGAGGACCCGCGCCCGACCTTCCCCAACGGCTGCCATGTCGCCGAGGTGGAAGTGGATCCCGAGACCGGCCGGGTGGCGGTGACACGCTATAGCCTGGTCGATGATTTCGGGACCATCGTGAACCCGCTGCTGCTGCTGGGCCAAATCCATGGCGGGGTGGCGCAGGGGCTGGGCCAGGTGCTGACCGAGAACATCGTCTATGACGAGAATGCCCAGCTGCTGACGGGGAGCTTCATGGACTATGGCATCCCGCGCGCCGACGACATGCCGGGCACCATCGGCTTTGACACGCTGCCCACCATCAGCCCCACCAACCCATTGGGCGCGAAGGGCTGTGGCGAGGCGGGCACCATCGGCGCAATGCCCAGCGTGATGAACGCGATCATCGACGCGCTGAACGGCACGCAGCTGGAAATGCCAGCCGCGCCTGAGAAGATCTGGCGCATCTGCCAGCAGCTGACCCCTGCGATGGCGGCGGAATGAGCTCCCGCGACCGGATGGGAGCAGAATTGTGAAGTGGTTGTTGAAGTCGGAGCCTGACGTCTACAGCTTCGACCAGCTGCTTGCCGAGGGCGAGACAGTGTGGAACGGTGTGCGCAACAACGCCGCCCGCCTGCACCTGCGCGCGATGAAGGCCGGCGACGAGGCGCTCTTCTATCATTCGAATATCGGGAAAGAGGCGGTCGGCCTCTGCCGGATCAGCCACGAGGCTTATCCCGACCCGACGGACGAGAGCGGACAATGGGTTGCCGTCAGCGTGCAGCCGATCGCCAGGCTTTCGCGCCCGGTCACGCTGGCCGAGATGAAGGCCGAGCCGGCGCTGGCCGAATTCCAGCTGATCCGCCAGTCGCGCCTGTCGGTCGTACCCGTGCGCGACGCGGAGTGGGAACTGATCCTGAAGATGGCCGGCTGACCCCCCGCTCAGCCGATGATCACGCCGACCAGGCGCCAGCTTTCGCCCTCGCGCTTCAGCGTGACGGTCTCCACCAGCGGCTCCGCCCTGTTCGCGAAGCGCGTGCGGAAGTTCACCACTTAATAGCCTGCCGGCGGCGCCGGCAGATTCTCTTGGCAGAGAAAGCTGCGAGAAGGCGGCAAGGGCCAGCAGCCGAGTGCAAATGTCATGGCAAGACCTCCGACGATGAACCAGGGGTGCCCCATGCGGCCGGCGCCGGTTGGCGCAGCCTGTTCATCCACACGGCCGGCCGTAGCGTCCTCCCTGATTTCCCTGTCCCCAACGAAATCGGTGTCCACGAAACAGGCAGCAGGCCAGACCGCTAAGCGCAAACGCCTTGTGGCGGAGATCGTCGTCATATGCCGCAGGTCGATCGCGCTGCGCGGGGTCGCGAATGGGACCGCCCTAACGTGGCTAGCATCTTGCCGAGTGCAGACCTATCGATCAACTAC
>JBKDAC010000339.1:0-11559 GCA_046316515.1 Sandaracinobacter sp.
GGCGTAGCGGGTGTTGTAGATGCCGTGGCTGAATAACTCCCACCCCCGCGCTGCGGCATCCGCCACCACTTCCGGATGATGCTGGCACAAGGCAACCGACAGGCTGACGGAGCCGAGATAACCATGCTTCGTCATCACGTCCGCCATCCGCCAGTGGGACACCCGGTTCGAATGGTCGCGGTGCGAAAAGCCCACCACGTCTGGATGCGGCCGTGCCCAGGCCTTGCGCTTTGGGTGCGCGGGCGGGTCGATCTCGTAATATTCCAGGTTGGGCGCCACCCACACCGCCACCCGCTTACCGCCCGGCCAGCTCAGCGGTCGGCGCGCACCGAACGGATCGTAATTATACAGTCCGGGGTCGCTGGCTGTCACCGCCCCCCCGCCTCCAGCCAGGCGGCAACCACCGCCACCGGCTCCACATCGGCATATTTCAGCTGCAGGTCCGTCAGGTTCGCGAAATGATAGCTCTCATGCTTGTCGGCCGTCGTCTCGATCGGCACGATCGCGCGGTACCCGTGGCTCAGCGCATCCACCGCCGTCGCCCGCACACAGCCGGAAGTCGAGCCGCCCGTCACAACCACCGTGTCCACCCTGTGCCACACCAGGTAGCTCGCCAGCGGGGTCTCGAAAAAGGCGCTGGGCATACGCTTGGTGAAGCTCAGGTCGTCGGCCTGCACGTCGGCGCGCGGATCGAAGGCATGCCGCTCGCTGTCATACTTGATGTTCTGCAAGGAGTCGGGCGTGTTGGTGCGCGTACCCCACACGCCCGCGTCGCCTGCATCCGCCTTGAAGGCGACGCGCGTCCAGATCACCGGCATGCCGGCCGCCCGCGCAAGCGCGGAGATGCGGTTGATGTGCGCAATCTGCTCCGGGTCGGTCTCATAGGCAGTCGCGAACAGGTCGGTGCGTGTATAGGCCTGCTGCACATCCACGTTCACGATCGCCAGCTTATCGCCGAAGCCGAACTTGCGCCGCGCCGGGTTTGCCATCAGCTCCTCGAAGATCTGGCGGGCCGTGCGGTCGTCGCGCACCATCCGCGTGCCTTTCAGCTCCATGGCCGGTCCTGCTCCTCCATCGGTCCCCAGGCACCATAACCGCACAAAAGGGCTTGTCGAGATGAATTTGTCCGGACAAATTGGGGAATGCGCATCAGCCGTCACGTCCTCACGCTGCAAGGCCCGGTCGGCGCACGCCGCGTCCATTACCGCCGCTGCGGAACCGGGCCCGCACTGTTGATGGTGCACCAGTCTCCACGCAGCTCCGCCGAGTATAGCGCGCTGATGCAGCAGTGGGGGCAGCACTTCACCTGCATTGCGCCCGACACGCCGGGCTTCGGCCAGTCCGACCCACTCGGTCTCGTCGCGCCCGAGATCGCCGACTATGCTGACGCGCTGGCTGCCTTTGCCCGCGCGCTGGGCCTCGCACCCGTTGCGGCCTATGGCTTCCACTCCGGCGGGATCATCCTCGTTACGGCATTGAAGCGCCACCCTACCCTGTTCCGCGCGCTTGCCATCGGCGGCTATGCCATCTGGACAGAGGCCGAAATGCGCCTGTTCAGTGATCATTATCTGCCGCCGCTCGTCCCTGCGCCCTATGGCGAACATCTCGCCTGGCTGTGGAGCCGGATGCTGGAACAGAGCTGGTTCTTCCCCTGGTTCGACCAGCGCGCAAAAGCCCGGCTGTCGGTGGCCCACGCCGATGTCCCGCGCGTGCATGCCGCCGTCATGGAAATGCTGGACGCCGGCGACGCCTACCGGCTCGGCTATGGCGCCGTGCTGCGCGCCCCGCGCGACATCCCCCCGCCCGCCACCAAGGGCCCGCCCGTGCGCATTACCACCTATCGCGGCGACCCGCTCTGCGCCCATATCGACCGACTGGGTGTCATGCCCGCCAACTGGGACGCCTTCGCCGTCGAAACCCCGGCCGACCATCAGGCTGCCAGCCTCGAGTTCCTGCTGGACCACCGCGACAGCCAGGAACCCGCTCTGGTCGAGGATGCGACTGAAGGATTCCTCGCCGTCCGGTCCCCCGGCTTCGACGGTCTCGTCCACTGGGCCGGCACGCCCGGCACCGACATGCTCCATCTGCACCCGCCCGGCGCCGAACTTTCGCCCCCACGCCCCGGCACGCTTGCCATCGATCTGCCAGGCCACGGCCTCAGCGACAGCTGGCAACACCAACCAACCCCCGACGACTGGTTCGCCCTCGTCGAAGCCGTCCGCGTGGCACTCGGGGCCCGCACCATCGTCTGGCCGCCCCTGCCGGCCGGCGAGCCCGACCGTCTCTACCCCGACCTCGCACCCGACCGTTTCGGCGGCCATCTCCACTGCGCCTGGGGGATCGCCCGTGCAAGCGCGCTGTTCAGCCCCTGGTATGCAGCCGACGCCGCGCATGCCATTCCGTTCGATGCGCAGGCGCTAAAGCCCGAAACGCTTGCCCGCGCCGCCCGCGCGCGCCTGCGGGCTCCGGCCGCGCACAGCTGGCATACCGCACTTTCGCACAGGGAAGGACAGTCCGAATGAACATCCGCGAGGCCATGCCGCTGCTCGCCCGCCACGAAGGCGTGTGGGACGGCGTCTACACCTATTTCAACGCGCAGAATGAAAAGGTGGACGAGCACCAGAGCCGCCTCTTCTGCCGCTTCCCCAACGACGGCCCCTTCCTCTCTCACCAGACCAACCACTACACTTGGGCCGACGGCCGCACCGAAGTGCGCGACTTCCCCGCCGAATATCGCGACCGCCGCATCTGGTGGGACAACGATCTTATCAAGGGCTGGGCTGCCGAAGTCGGCCTCGACGACCGCAATCGCACCATGATGCTCTACTGGCAGCGCACCGGCGATCCGTCCCTCTATCTCTACGAAATGATCCAGCTCGCCGACGACGGCCTCAACCGCTGCCGCACCTGGCACTGGATCCGCAACGGCCTGCTGGAAACCCGTACCGCCATCCAGGAGCGCCTCGTCTCGCGCGACTGGCGCGCGTTGGGCGGCTAGGACCGGCGCATGCCAGGCACGCTTGTCGATCGCATCTGGGATCTGCACCGGGTCGCCGGCACGGCAGGGGCTGCGGACCTGATCGCGATCGACCGTGTCTTCCTGCACGAACGCACCGGCGCTGCCACCCTAAAGTCCATGGCCGCGGCCGGGCGCCGCGTGCGCGATCCAGCACGCGTGTTCGCGGTGATGGACCATATCGTCGACACCCGCCCCGGCCGCGGCGACCAGACGCTGATGCCCGGCGGCCAGGCCTTCATCACCGAAACGCGGCGAGAGGCGCGCGCCCACGGCCTCACCCTGTTCGACGTGACCGACCGCGACCAGGGCATCGTCCATGTGATCTCGCCCGAACTGGGCATCATCCTGCCCGGCCTCACGCTGGTCGCGCCTGACAGCCACAGCTGCACACAGGGCGCGTTCGGGGCACTCGCCTGGGGCATCGGCTCGTCCGAGGCCGAGCATGCGATGGTGACTGGCACGCTCCGCCTGGAGCGCCCCAGGACGATGCACGTCACCTTCGCTGGCGCGCTGCCCCCAGGCGTGACACCCAAGGACATGGCGCTGGCCCTGATCGCCACCCACGGCGCCGGCGGCGGCGCCGGCTATGCGGTGGAGTTCGCAGGCGAGGCCGTTCGCACGCTCGACATGGAAGGGCGCATGACGCTCTGCAACATGGCCACCGAATTCGCCGCCTTCACCGGCCTCGTCGCGCCCGACGAAACGACCTTCGCCTGGCTGTCGGGCCGCCGCTACGCCCCCGCGGACTTCAGCCACCCCCATTGGCAGACGCTGTGCTCCGCGCCCGACGCCGTCTTCGACCGCGAAATCCGTATCGATGCCGCCGGCCTTGTCCCGATGGTCAGCTGGGGCACCTCGCCCGAACACAGCGTGGGCATTGATGCCCGCATCCCCGAGGGCCCTGGTCGCGCGCACAGCTATATCGGCCTGGCCCCCGGCACCCCGATCGCCGGTGTGCCGATCGATGCCGCCTTTATCGGCAGCTGCACGAACAGCCGTCTTTCCGATCTGCGCCGCGCCGCCGCTATCCTCAAGGGCCGGCGCGTCAAGCCCGGCCTCCACGCCCTCGTCGTCCCAGGCTCGTCGGCAGTGAAACGGGCGGCAGAGGCAGAGGGGCTCGACCACATCTTCACCGACGCGGGCTTCCAGTGGCGCGAAAGCGGCTGCTCGCTCTGCTTCTACGCCGGCGGCGAGGGCTTCGCGCCGGGCAGCCGCACCATCAGCTCCACCAATCGCAACTTCGAAGGCCGACAGGGCCCCGGCATCCGCACCCACATCGCCAGCCCCGAAACGGTCGCCGCCAGCGCGATCATGGGCGCCATCACCGACCCCAGAACGCTGGCGCCATGAAGCCCTTCACGCCCATCGACAGCGTGGCGGCCCCGCTGACGGCCGACAATGTCGACACCGACACCATCATCCCGTCGCGCGAAATGCGCACCACCGGGCGCACCGGCCTTGCCGATGGCCTTTTTGCTCCCTGGCGCTACATCAAGGGGCGCACGCCGAACCCCGATTTCGTGCTGAACCAGCCCGCCTATGCCCGGGCGCAGATACTGGCCGCAGGCGCCAATTTCGGCTGCGGCTCCAGCCGCGAGCATGCCGTCTGGGCACTCGCCGAATGGGGCATCCGCGCCATCCTTGCGTCCGGCTTCGCCCCGATCTTCGAAGCCAACTGCCTCGCCAACGGCCTGCTGCCCATCACGCTGCATGCGCCCATCGTAGCGGCCCTCGCCGGCCAGCGCATCCGGATCGACCTTGCGGGCTGCACCGTCACGGGCGCAGGCCAGGTCCACTCCTTTGCCATCGACCCCGAAGCCCGCATCATGCTTCTGAAAGGACTGGACGTGATCGACCTCACCCTGAAGAGCGACGCGGAGATCGAGGCCTTCCTCGCGGCCGACCGCGCGGCACGCCCCTGGGTCTATCCGGAGCGCCTGCCATGACCGCCTTCCTCGTCAGCGAAGTCGGCCCGCGCGACGGGCTGCAGAGCATCGATCGCGTCATGTCGCTGGACGCGAAGAAAGCCTGGATCGCGGCCGAAGCCGCCGCCGGCGTACGCGAGATCGAGGTCGGCAGCTTCGTGCCCCCGACGCTCCTGCCCCAGATGGCCGACACCGCCGAACTTGTTGCCTTCGCCCGCACCATCCCGGGCCTCAACGTCGTCGCCCTTGTCCCCAATGCGAAGGGTGCGGCCCGCGCAGCCGAGGCCGGCGTCCACGCCATGTCGCTCCCCTTCTCCATGTCGGAAACCCACAGCCTGAAGAATGTCCGCAAGAACCACGCCGAGATGCTGGACGAGATTGCAGCCGTCGCCAAGATCGCCGAAGCGGCCGGCATCCATTTCGCTGTCGGCCTCTCCACCGCCTTCGGCTGCACCATGGAGGGCGCCGTTCCAGAAACCCGTGTCGTCCGCCTCGCCGAAGCCGCGCTGAAGGCCGGCGCGAAGGAGCTCAGCCTGTCCGACACGACCGGCTATGCCGATCCCGCCCAGGTAAAACGCCTCGTCCGGGCCGTCACCGCCGCCGTAGGCACGGGCCGACTCACCACCGTCCACCTGCACAACACCCGCGGCCTCGGCCTCGCCAATGCACTCGCGGGCATCGAGGAGGGCATCACCACCCTGGACGCGTCCCTGGGCGGCCTGGGCGGCTGCCCCTACGCGCCCGGCGCCTCGGGCAACATCGTGACGGAGGATCTCGTCTTCATGCTCAACAGCATGGGCCTCGAAACCGGGATAGACCTCGAGAAGCTCGTCGCCGTCCGCGCCATCCTGGCCGAGGCCCTCCCCGGTGAGCCGCTCTACGGCTTCGTGCCTGACGCCGGCGCCACGCTGGACTACGCGCAGAGGCGCGCGCGATGACCGGCCCCACCCCGCTTTCCGGCCTCAAGGTCGTCGAATTCACCCACATGGTGATGGGCCCCACCGTCGGTCACATTCTGGCCAGCCTGGGCGCCGAGGTGGTGCGGGTCGAACCCATCGGCGGAGACCAGACCCGCCGCCTGCTGGGCTCGGGCGCTGGCTATTTCCCAATGTACAACCGGCACAAGGAAAGTATCTGCCTCAATCTGAAGTCCGCAGACGGCCTGGCAATCGCGCGTGACTTGGCGCTTGTTGCCGATATCCTGGTCGAGAATTTCCGCCCCGGCGCGCTCGATCGGCTGGGCCTCGGCTACGAAAGCCTCAGCGCCGGGAACCCTCGCCTCATTTATGCAAGCGAAAAAGGCTTCCTCGCCGGTCCCTACCAGGACCGCACCGCTCTGGACGAGGTCGCACAGATGATGGGCGGGCTCGCCTACATGACCGGCCCGTCCGGCCGGCCCTTGCGCGCCGGCGCCAGCGTGATCGACGTGACGGGCGGGATGTTCGGCGTGATCGGCATCCTCGCGGCGCTGCAGGAACGGCACCGCACGGGCTGCGGCCAGAAGATCGTCGCCTCGCTGTTCGAAACCACCGTCTATCTCGTCGGCCAGCACATGGCCCAGTTCGCCGTGACCGGAAAGCCGGCCGCCCCCATGCCGGAACGCGTCTCGGCCTGGGCCATCTACGACGTGTTCGAGACGCGCGACGACCCCCTCTTCATCGGAGTCGTCACCGACGCCCTGTGGGAGAAGTTCTGCCACCTCTTCGGCCTCGACGCGCTGTGGGCCGAAGAAGGTCTCCGGAAGAACAACCAGCGCGTGCTGGCCCGCCAGCGCATCCTCCCCGAGGTCCGCGCCGTCATCGCTGGCTTCACCCGCGCCGAGCTTATTGCGAGGCTCGACGGCTCGGGCCTCCCCTTCGCCCCAATCGGCCGCCCGGAAGACCTGCTCGACGATCCGCACCTCGCAGCATCCGGCGGGCTGGAGCCCGTGACGCTGGACACCGGCGCCCAAACGCGGCTGCCCACCCTGCCACTGGAAATGGGCGGCGCCCGTCCCCATGCCGAGGCCCGTCTGTCCGCCCCGGGCGCCGACAGCCGTGCCATCCTTGCCCGCCTGGGCCTCACCCCCGACCGGATCGACCAGCTGATCCGCGAGGGGCACGTCGGAGACAGCGCATAAAACCGGCCCTTCTCCTTTTCCTCGCAGCACTCGCAGCGCCATCGCTCGCGCAGGCACCCGCATCTCCTGGCGTCGAAAAGCCGGCCGAACGCCTGCCCACCGATGTCCGCCGCGCGACCATCATTGTCCGCGACATGGACGCGAGCCTCAGGCTCTACCGCGATGTCGTGGGCCTCAAGGTCAACTACGACACCGTCGTCACCACATCGGGCGTGGCCCTTCCGGCCGGCGAGCCCGGCGCGAAGGCGCGGCTCGTGCTGCTGAACGGCAATGACCCCTGGGTGGGCTGGATCGGGCTGATGCAGTGGGTCGACCCGCCGCTCAAGGCCGAGCCCTATCCCAAGCGCATGGGGCCGGGCGGCGTGGTGCTGGTACTGAACACCGACGATGTCGAAGGCCGCTGCAAGGCCGCCAAGGCCGTCCCCGGCGTCCATTTCACCTCGGAACCTCGGCTGCAAACTTACCCCGGCCGCAACGGCGGGCCGGAAATCCGTGTGATGGGCTGCAACTTCTTCGATCCTGACGGCATCCTGGTCGAGATGAACCAGATCCTCAAATGATCAGAACGGCTTCACCGTTCCCAGGAAGCAGATGCCAGAGATCGTGATCCAGTAGACGTACGCCATCATCCGGCCCCAGCCGATCTCGCGGGCAAGCGCGGCCTCCTCGGCGGGGTTCGGCCCCTCGGCCAGCCGACGGAAGCGCACCGTCCAGGCCCGCATGATCCAGCGCAGCCCAAGCCCGATGCACAGCGCGAAGCCATAGAGCGTCAGCTTGGTCGCATACCAGCGCACCCCCTCGCTCGCCTCGAACGGCCCATGCCCCAGCAGCGAGGTAATGCCGGCTGCGAAAATCAGCGGGATCAGGATATAGCGGATCCACTCGTCCGCCTTGGTCAGCGCAATACCGGTGTCCGTCTCGCGCTTCACGAAGGCCGCCCAGCACAGCGCCATCCAGCCGGCCACGAACAGCCACATCGCCGCCAGCCAGCCCCCGCCATAGGGCTGTAGGCCATAGATGTGCCCCATGTGCAGCCCCAGCGGCAGCAGCAGGATGATGCCCGTGCGCGCCAGGATATCGATCCGGTAGGCGGTCTCCATGTGCCGGCGCCGCTCGTCCAGCGGCAGGCGCGGGTTGGTGACATTGTAGCTTGTCTGGAACACGCCCCATTCGCCGCCAAGCCAGTAGACCATGGCCAGGATATGCAGCCAGCGCAGCACCAGCACCGGTTCGATCATGTCAGTTCCCCCAGCAGCTGGCAGCCTATTCGCGCGACAGCTTCTCCACCCAGTCCATGATCGGCGGGTCGGGGTTCTGCATCGCCTCGACTTCCTGCTGGAAGCCGCGCATCACCCGCGCGATATAGGCGCGTGTCGCAAGTCCCCGCTCGTCTCCGGCAGCCCGGTCCGGCACATAGGCCTCGATGTCGGCGCGGCTCAGCGCGCCCTTCGCCTCCAGCAGCCGCTCCACCGTGTCCAGCCGCTCGCGCAGCACCGACACCTCGCCCACCAGCGCCATGGTCAGGCTCAGCAGCCGGTCGACCGCCGGATCCTCGAAAAAGGCCGGCCGTCGCCCCTTGGGCCGAGCGCCCGAGCGGGCAATCCAGTCGACCGCATCGCTCGGCCCGCTCACGCCGCCATCTCCTGCGCGGCAGGTTTCCAGGCGCCATAGGCGTTCCAAACCGCCGCCCGGCCATAATCCTCCTGGGAATCGCTTTCTGCCGCCGGGAAGATGCTGCGGTCGACCACCGCCTTCACACCCACCACGAACTGGCTGTCCCGCGGGAAGCCGGCCCTTGCCATCACCTCCTTCAGATCCTGCCCGTGCATCGCGCTCCAGAAAGGCTCGTTGTTGTTGAAGGCGTCCCAGTCGCGCAGGAACTGCTCGAACAGCGGCATCGCATCGGAATATTGCGGCTGCTCCACATGCAGAATCAGCCCGCCGGGCTTCAGCACCCGATGGCATTCCGCCAGCAGCCTGGGCATGGATCTTGCCGACAGCTCGTGCAGGAACATCGTCGTCTGCACCCAGTCGAAATGAGCGTCGGGAAAGCGCGACAGATCCTCGCCGTTCGCCTGCACAAAGCGGATGTTGCGTGCGCCGAGGCCAGCTGCCCGCGCCGCGCCATAGCGCAGCGAGGCCGCCGCCGTGTCGATCGCGATCACTTCGGCCTCCGGATAAGCGAGCGCGATCGGCACTGCATTGTGCCCGACCGTGCAGCCCACATCCAGGATGCGCGTCGGCCGCCAGTCCAGTCGCTCCTTCTTCGCCCAGGCGACAACCGCCTGCCCGCCGCCGTCGTTCAGCCCGCCCAGCGCGCCGCCCGTGGTGGCAAAGATGCCCACATCGTAATTGGCACCCGCCGACACATCGCCCGGCCTCTCCTCGCCATGATAGCCGCCCGGCTGGCAATGGATGTCGACCGCGGTCTGATAGCCTGGCTGCTGGATGGCCGGATCCAGCTGCAGCATCCCCGAATGCTCGTTGAACTGCCGCGCCAGCGCGTCCAGTTCATCCAGCTGGCGCAGCACTGTCTGCCGCCCGTTCTGCTGGCGCATCTCCATCGAGTTGCGCTTCAGCGCGCTCCACATGCGATGGAAGGGGTCCTGGTTCATCGCATCGCGGATTTCATACCGGTGCTCGGGATCGCGCCCATGCTCGGCGCGGAAGGCCGGCAGAACGCGGCTCTCATAGGCCAGCCGGTTCCCCGGCCCCAACGTGCCGGACAGATAGCGGTTCAGGTGCGCCAGGAAATTGAAACGCGCCGACTCGTCATGCGATGTCCGCGGCAGCATCGGATGCCGCGTCAGCGCCGTATAGGGCGGGGGGAGATCCTGGGCCATCGAACGTCCTTCCGGCTGTGCCAATCCGCCTGAATTTGTCCGGACAGCTTTCACCCCACCTTGACTTGAGTCAAGATCCGCTGGCGTTACGCGTCTACCCACGGACATCCGGTCGCGTTTGGCCGACTTTGGAGTTGGAGCTGGAGTTGCCCCTCTTGGGTGGACGTGTTGCGGTTTAGGTTTGTTGGTTCAGATCATGGCGCCTCTTTTCCTATTGCAGGGGTGACAGATAGCCCAGGGCCGAATACCGGCGGGTTGGGTTGTGGAAGCCTTCGATGAAGTGGAAGACGGCAATCCTGGTTTCGGTGTGCGAGCGGAACCGATGGCGATCGATCAGCTCGCATTCCAGGGTCGCGAAGAAGCTTTCGCACATGGCGTTGTCATACGCGTCGCCGACAGAGCCGGCCGAGGGGCGCACACCGGCATCTTGCAGCGATTGCCAAACGCAAGTGACGTGTATTGCGAGCCCTTGTCTGAGTGGTGGATGATATCGTCCGGTCTGCGGATGTCGCGTGCCATGTCGAGGGCGTCGAGGACAACCCGGGTCTTGAGATCGCTGGCGAAGGCCCAACCCACGATCTTGCGCGACCAGGCATCCAAGACCACGGCCAGGAATAGGAAGCCGTACATGGTCGGCACGAACCTGATATCGGCCACCCAGCGCTGGTTCGGCGCTGCCACGAAGACGTTGCGCCGCACGAGGTCGGATGCCGGCCTGTCGGCCGGGTTCGCGCGCATGAACCGGTAAACCCGGACGGGGTCGCCTTGCTCTCCCGTGCGAACCAGGCCGCCGCCTCTGCCAAGATGTCGCGCTCTTGGCCGAAGCCGCGCGTTCTCGCGCCGGAGCTTGGTCAGCTTCTCACGCTCGATACCGGCCGGACCATCCGTCCGCTTGCCAGCGTCCCGGTCAGCCTGGCGAACCCAGTTCCAGATCGACTGCGCCGTCGGCTCGAACTCCGGGGCAAGCTCCTCAGGCGTGCGCCCCGCGCGCACCAGCTCCACCATCTGCCGCCGAAACTCAGGCGGACACGACCTTCGAAATCCTCCGATATGACACCTCCAAATCCATCTTCAGGGTGTCAACCAAAGCAAAGCAACTCCAGCGAACAAGGTCCGACTGGCCGATGCTGCGGCTGCGAAAATGGCCAGCTTGGGGCCCCTGGTAGCCAAATCCGACAGCAAGCGACTGGCAGAAAGCATATTTTTCAAGAGAATGGTGGGCCCGGCAGGACTGGCAGATCTCAACAAATACCGATGCTTACCTTGGCTTTCCGTCGCATATCCGTTGCTGCGTTCGTTTAGCAATTTGCCGATTTTGGCTACCCATCGATGAGCATATCGGTGCCCCCTTAGCATCTACGGGGCGAAGACTGCGGCCCGCCAAGCGCACCAAGATGACCCCACAGGCAAAGGGGACCGTTTAGCCAATTCGGTTGTGGTTGAAGCGTCCCGGGTTTTCCGGAGGCGGTTTCATTTGAGTCATGCAACCATATCGAGGGTCTCTCGGGCTGCATAGAGCGTTTTCCGACCCATTTGAATCTGCTGGGATTCCCAAGGGCGTGAAAGTCTGATTCAGGATGCTGGCTGGAGATGGAGGCCGGCATGGATGGGCAGACCGCTTTCGATGGATCTTCGCTCGCGGACGTTGGCGGC
>JBKDAC010000340.1:0-356 GCA_046316515.1 Sandaracinobacter sp.
CCTCGGCACCGTCGCCCACCTCTCCCAACCCAATGTCGGCGACGTGAACGGCGCCGTTGCGGGCGCCGCAGGCCTCGGCACCATCACCCACTTCTATGGCCATTTCGAAAGCCTGCTGAAGGGCCGCCGCCTGCAGGACAGCCCCGCCACCTACAATTTCAACGACGAACAGGCGCGCTTTGGCGGCATTGCGGAAATCTGGAACCAGATCCACGAACCCGGCGGCCCCGAATGGGTGGCCTACCTCGAGGCGCAGAAGAAAGCCGGCGTCACCTTCGACCCAACCCTCAACATCTATTCCGCCAGCCGCGACCTGATGCGCGCCCGCAACGCGGACTGGCACGCGGCCTATACCC
>JBKDAC010000341.1:0-1620 GCA_046316515.1 Sandaracinobacter sp.
GGTCCGGGCAACGCGGATCATCGTGACCCATCGGGGTTTTGACGGAATTCCCAGCCGGGTCGTTGGCGTCGCCAACGGCAGGGCTGTGGAAGTGCAGGTGGCATAGGGCCACCGGTTTAGAGGGAGAAGACTATGCGTGAACTGACAGCAATCGAGACGGAACAAGTCAATGGGGCGTTCGGGGTTCCCGGGGCCGTGATTGGAGGCGGCTTGGGTGGCTGGTTCGGAGCGATGGGCTATGTCGCTGGTCATGCGACGAATGGCGGAGGCGGAGCCTCCTTCGGCGGCCTGTTGATCGCGACAGGAGCTGGTGCTCTTGGGGGAGCGATAGCCGGGGGAACAGGGGCTTGGGCCGGTGCATTGGCTGGCGGCACGATCAGCCTCGCTGGTCAGACTGCGGCGGGCATCGCCGATAACTCCAGCGGCGGCGGCGGTGGTGGCGGCGGCGGCGGCGGCGGAGGGGGAGGCAGCTCCACTTACAAGAAAAAGTACGTAAAGAAGAAATAAGATGGGATAGTAGGATGCCATTATTTCCAATTGTTTCAATATTCTACCCAAAAAGAGATAATCTTTTTCGAGTATTGAGTGGTATTGAATTGTTGATAGTCGGCACTGTTTTTATATTTTTATCAACATACTTGTCCCAAATGTTCGGACTGCCGAACATAATCAGATATGTATCAAGCGGATTTATTCCGATTTTGCTGATATCTGTTTACTTTAGGTATGCAATATTTCAGCGGAGTTGACAGAAATTTAATCGCCTCGGGGAAGTTTCAAATTTCCCCGAGGCGCTTTTTACTGTCATATGAAGTTCATGAATCAAGATACTCGAGTTCTGGGGAAATCGTTGATGCGAGTAGCTTCTGTTGCGCTTGCACTCTGCTGCATGTGGGATGCTCGCTTGAGAGCTCAGGGGTTGGATACCCGGACCGGCCCACTGGTCTGGGAAGGCTTCGACCAGACGGTCGACGTGAACCCCGACGGGTCCGGCACCAAAACCATCACCCAGACTGTCCGCCCCCTGACCCCGGACGGTGTCCAGGCCATCAGCATCATCCCCTTTCCGGTCAGCCGCTCGCTGCAGCGCTTCGAGTTGCTGGAGGGGTGGGTGGAAACACCCGAAGGGCGCAGGGTCCGCATCGATCCGCGCAAGGTCATCACCCAGGCCCCGCCCTTTGCCGCGCAGACCGGCACGCTTTCGGATGTCGAGCTGAAGGTCATCACCGTTCCCCAGCTCGCCGCGGGCGGACGGCTGCACCTGGCCGTGCGCATCACCCAGCAGACCCCCTATTTCCCGGGCCGCTTCTTCGATCCGATTGTCTATCTGCCCTTTCTTCCGCGGCAGCAGTCGACCGCGACCTATCGGGTGCTGATCGCCCGCGCACTCTATCGGCAGCCGCGCTTCATCTTTGCCGATGAAGTGACGGCCAACCTGGATCCGGACAACCACGCCCGGATCGGGGCGATGCTGGGCGAGGTCCGGGCAACGCGGATCATCGTGACCCATCGGGGTTTTGACGGAATTCCCAGCCGGGTCGTTGGCGTCGCCAACGGCAGGGCTGTGGAAGTGCAGGTGGCATAGGGCCACCGGTTTAGAGGGAGAAGACTATGCGTGAA
>JBKDAC010000342.1:0-9234 GCA_046316515.1 Sandaracinobacter sp.
TGAGCTGCTGCCGGTTTCGTGGACACCGAGATAAGGTGTTTTATGGAACCGGAGGGTATGAATGCAGCGACGCAAGTTCAGCCGCGAGTTCAAGCTCGAGGCGGTAAAACTGGTCAGGGATCGCGGCGTGACGATGGCGCAGGCGGCCCGCGATCTGGATCTCCACATCAACGTTTTGCGCAAGTGGGTCAGTGACCATGGCGCCGATCCTGGCGGGGCCTTTCCCGGGCATGGCCAGATGCGGCCGGAGCAGTTGGAGATCGAACGGCTACGCCGTGAGAACGCGAAGCTGAAAGCGGAGCGCGACATCCTGAAAAAAGCCGCGGCCTATTTCGCGAGGGACTCGATATGAAGTTCGGGTTCATCGCGAAGCATCGAGGGGTCTGGCCGGTATCGTGGATTTGCGAGGCTCTCGGTGTCTCGCGCAGCGGCTTTCATGCCTGGCTGGGCCGCGCGCCCAGCGCGCGTGCCCGCAGCGACGAGATGCTTGGCGCCAGGGTCCGCGCCAGCTTCATTGCCAGCTATCGCACATACGGTGCCCGGCGGGTCTGGCATGATGTGCTGGCCGAAGGCCAGCCATGCGGCCTGCATCGCATCGAACGCCTGATGCGCCAGCAGGCGCTGAAGGCACGGCCGCGCCGGCGCGGTCTGCCCAAGGACGATGGCCAACGATCGGTGATCGCCGAGAACGTCCTTGATCGCCAGTTCAGCGCCGAGGCGCCGAACCAGAAGTGGGTAGCTGACTTCACCTACATCTGGACCGCCGAGGGCTGGCTTTATGTGGCTGCCGTGATCGACCTGTTCTCGCGCCGCGTCGTGGGTTGGTCGATGAGCGCGACGATGACGGCGCAGCTCGTTACCGACGCGCTGATGATGGCGATCTGGCGCCGGGGCAAGCCCGACGCCTTGCTGCATCATTCGGACCAGGGCAGCCAATACACCAGCGAGCAGTTCCAGCGGCTGATGGCCGATAACGGCGTCACCTGTTCGATGAGCCGTTCAGGCAACGTCTGGGACAACGCAGCCATGGAGAGCTTCTTCTCTTCGCTGAAGACCGAGCGGATCGCGCGCAAAACTTATCGCACGCGAAATCAGGCAAAAACCGAGGCGTTCGATTACATCGAACGCTTCTACAATCCCACACGCAGGCACTCGACCTTGGGGTATCTCAGCCCCATCGACTTCGAGCGGCACCCTAATGTAGCCTAACCTCGTGTCCATCAAACCGGCAGCAGCTCACGATGCGAATGGCGCAGCATGCTGCAGCCTACGCGGCCACTGCGCCTTATGTTGCCGAGTTGACGGACATCATGAAGAATATACTGTGAGGTAGAAACTCAGCCGAAAGCTGTGGCGACGGGAGATTCAGGCTATGTTCCAACCATCCAAGGTGGTGTTGACCGCGACCGAACGCGTAAGCGTTGGCCATGCTGCTGCTGAAGCCGTTGCAGCCGAAGCGGAATTGCAGGGCGCTCGCCGCGTCTTCATTCTGTGCAGCCGCCACCTAGCTGAGAAAACAAGCGAGATCGGTGCAATAGAGGCGGCGCTCGGCAACCGGCATGCCGCCACGCACCACGGCATCAGGCCCAATGCACCGCGTAGCGACGTGCTCGCTGCGACTGAGGCAGCGCGGGCGGCTGGTGCCGACCTTGTGGTGACAGTTGGCGGCGGGTCCGTGACGGATGCGGGCAAGATCGTGACCATGTGCCTGAAGCACAATGTGACGACGATCGAGGGGTTCGATGCCTTCCGCACCTATGTGGAGGCGGACGGCACGGTCGTGTCGCCGGTGTTCGCGGGGCCGGACATCCGCACCGTGTGCGTGCCGACGACGTTGAGCGGCGGCGAGTTCAACCCGCTGTCGGGCGCGACCGACGAGCGGATCAAGCTGAAGCAGGGCTATGAGACCCGGCTGATGGTGCCCGTGTGCGTGGTGCTGGACCCGGCGATCACGGTGCACACGCCCGAATGGCTTTGGCTGTCGACGGGCGTGCGGTCCGTCGACCATGCGGTGGAGACGCTGGGGTCACTGCAATCCAATGATTTCTGTGATGGAATCGCCGATTCCGCGTTGCGGTTGCTGGCCGAGGGTCTGCCGCGGGTGAAGGCGGACCCGGGCGACCTGGAGGCGCGGCTGAAGTGCCAGATCGGGGCCTGGCAGTCGATGATCCCGATCATCGGCGGGGTTCCGATGGGAGCGAGCCATGCGATCGGCCATGTGCTGGGCGGCACCTGCGACGTGCCCCACGGCCACACTTCGTGCGTGATGTCGCCTTTTGTGAAGGCGTGGAATGTCGAGGTGAATGCGCATCGGCAGGCCCGGATCAGTGCCTGCCTGGGCGATCCCGGCCAGCCGGCCTCGGTGTTGTTGGACCGGCTGATCCGCGGGCTGGGCATGCCGCGGTCGCTGGCGGAAGTGGGTGTGCGCGAGGACCAGCTGCCACTGATCGCGGAATATACGCTGGAGGATTTCTGGGGCCGGACCAATCCGCGGAAGATCACGGGCGCGGAGGATGTGATGACGATCCTGCGGACCGCGCTTGTCTAAGCCGCGCGCATCCGGCACTGCGAGGGCCGCAGACAAGTCGGGAAGATCCGTGTGCCAGACCGTCCATCCGCCGTTCGCAAGCCCACGCAGTTGAAGTCGGAAGTCGCCGCCTACAAGCGGCGTCGCATCGTGGAGGAGGCAAGTCACCTCTTCTTTGCCCACGGCTATGAAAGCACGACGCTGGACGCGGTGGCCGAGCAGCTGAACGTCACCAAGCCGTTCATCTATTCCTACTATCGCAACAAGAGCGAGCTTCTGTCGGAGATCTGCCAGACCGGCATCCAGCTGTCGTTGACGGCGATGGACGAGGCGCTGGCGATCGAGGGGGCGCCTGCCGAGCAGCTGAAGATGGTGGTGGAGCGGGTGGCCAGGATCATCCTGGAGAACCAGAAATACATCAGCGTCTACATCAGCGAGGAAAAGAGCTTGGACCCGGTGGACGCGCGGCGGATCCGCGAGCTGCGACACCGGTTCGACAACCAGCTGGCGGCGCTGCTGACACGGGGCAAGGAGCAGGGCTTCTTCGAGTTCGAGGACGCCTCGCGCACGGCGATCTGGGTGAGCGGCGTGCTGAGCTGGATTGCCAACTGGTACCATGAAGGCGGCAAATGGTCCGCGACCGAAGTGGTGATGGATGCGATCACGGTGGTGATGCGCATCGTTTCCAGAAAGGTGCCGCCGGCGGCTTAGGCGTTGCGCGAGGATTGACCCCCGGGTAGATAAATCGGCGGAGAGTAGAAACATCTACGCCGGGAGTGGACATGCCAGAACAAGCCGCCGCAGGCCATTCGGATCCGCGCGTGCCCGACCGCCGCACCTGCGTGCTGCGCTACCTGCTGGATGACTGGGCGACGCGCCAGCCCGACAAGCCCTATGTGCTGTTCGAGAATGGGGACAACTGGAGCTATGCGCGGCTGCGGGACGAGGTGATCGGGGTCGCCGCCGGCCTGTCGCGGCTGGGCGTGAGGCAGGGCGACCATGTGGCCGTGTGGCTGCCCAACGGGCGCGAGGGGCTGCTGATCTTCTATGCAATCAATAACATGGGCGCCGAGTTCGTGCCGATCAACACGGCCTATCGCTGCAGCCTGCTGGAGCATGTGCTGCGCAATTCCGATGCGACGCTGCTGGTGGCGCACGCTGGGCTGCTCGACCGGCTGGAGGGGATCGACAGCGCGGCCATTGCGACCGTGGTGGTGGTGGGCGAGGGGCAGGCGCCTGGGCGCTACGTGTCGGTGCCGTACGGGGCGCTGGCGGGCAGCGAGGCCGAGCTTGCACCGCTGGTTCGGCCGATCGAGCCGTGGGACAATCAGGCCATCATCTACACCTCGGGCACCACCGGCCCCTCCAAAGGCGTGCTGTCCTCCTATCTCCACCTCTACACCAACGCCGGGCCGGACAGCTGGCCGTTCGTGACGGGCGAGGACCGGTTCCTGGTGAACATGCCGATCTTCCACATCGGCGGCATGGGCATTCCCTTCGTGATGCTGGCGCGGGGTGGGTCCATCGCGCTGATGGAGAATTATTCGACCGAGCGCTTCTGGGATGTGGTGCGGGCGACGGGCTGTACGGTCATGTTCCTGCTGGGCGTTATGGCGACCTTCCTGATGAAGGCGCCGCCGAGCGCGCGGGACCGGGAGCACAGCATCACCAAGGCCTTCATGGTGCCGCTGACCGACATTTCCGGGCCGTTCCAGGAGCGGTTCGGGATCGACATCTACACCATCTTCAACATGACGGAGATTTCCTCGCCCATCGTGTCTGGCCCCAACCCGACGCGGCCGGGCACCTGCGGGACGGTGCGGCCCGGCGTGGAGGTGCGGCTTGTGGATACCAATGACTGCGAGGTGCCGGTGGGCGCGGTGGGCGAGATGCTGGTGCGCACCGACCGGCCCTGGGCGATGAACAGCGGCTACCACCGGAACCCGGAGGCGACCGCCAAGGCCTGGGCGAACGGCTGGTTCCACACCGGTGACGCGTTCCGGCGGGATGCCGATGGCTATTATTATTTTGTGGACCGGGTGAAGGATGCGATCCGCCGCCGGGGCGAGAATATCTCGAGCTTCGAGGTGGAGAGCGAGATACTGGCGCATCCAGATGTGCGGGAAGCCGCCGCCATTGGCGTGCCATCCGAATATTCGGAGGATGACGTGATGGCCGTGATTGCGCCGGTGCCGGGGCGCACGATCGACTGTGCGGAACTGATCGCCTTCCTGACGCCGCGGATGAGCTATTTCATGATCCCGCGCTACATCCGCATCCTGGAAGAGCTGCCCAAGACGGCGTCGGCCAAGGTGCAGAAGGCGGACCTGCGGCGGGACGGGATCACGCCCGACACCTGGGACCGGGACAAGGCGGGGATCAGGCTGACGCGCGAGCGGTTGTAGGGTCCCAGCGGGCGGGAAGGCCGGTCATCCCGCGGAACAGCAGGCCGGGGCGCCAGGCGGGTTCGGGCGGTTTGGCGACGAGGCCCGGCAGGCGGCGCGCGAGGGTTTCGAAGGCGATTTCGCCTTCCAGCCGGGCGAGCTGCGCACCGACACAGAAGTGGATGCCGCCGCCGAAGGACAGATGCTTCGACGCGTCCGGCCGGTCGATCTCGAAGCTGTCCGGCCGGGCGAAGACCCGGGGGTCGCGGTTGCCGGCGCCCAACAGGCACAGGACGCGCTGGCCGGCCTTCACGGGCACGCCGGCGATGTCGGCATCGACGAGCGCGGTGCGGTAGGTGGCGATGAGTGAGCTTTCGTAGCGGAGCACCTCGTCGCTGGCGTTGCGGGCGAGCGCCGGTTCGGCGACCAGCCGTGCCCATTGCGCCGGCGTCCTGCCGAAGGCGAGCAGGCCGTTTGTGATCATGTGGGCGGTGGTTTCGAAGCCGGCACCGAACAGACCGATGGCGACTGTCACCATCTCGCTGTCGGTGAGGCTGCTGTTCCCTTCGCGGGCGTGGACGAGGTCGGTTGCCAGATCGTCGCCGGGGGTGCGGCGGCGGTTGGCGAAGATGGTGCCGAAGAAGTCCTCCATGAAGAGCATCTGTCGGTCTGCCTGGGCGAGAAGGTCTGCCGGGAGCGCCTCCATACCGAAGACCAGGAAGGCTTCGGCGATGGCCTGGTTCAGCTGCTGGAGGACGGGCTCGGGCGCTTCGGCTTCGGTGATGCCCAGCATGTCGCACATGACCCGGGTGGGGAGGCGGTAGGCGAAGTCGTGGATGACATCCATCTCGCCCTGGGGGGCAAGCGTGTCGATCAGGCCGTCGCAGATCTGCTGGATGCGCGGGCGCATGGCCGCCACCCGTTTTGCCGTCAGCGCCTGGGTGACGAGGCCGCGCAGGCGGGTGTGGCGCGGGGGATCCTGGAACACGAAGATGTCCGACAGCCAGCGGTAGGCGGGGTGGGCGAGCACGTCGAAGGCCGGCCCGTAGAAGAGCTGGATGTTGCGGACGAAATTGCCCTGGCCGAAGCGGTCGCGGTCCATGAGGGTCGCGCGGACATCGGCGTGGCGGGAGGCGACCCAGTAGCCATGGTCAGACCAGTGGACGGGGTCGTCCTCGCGCAGGCGGCCGAAGACCGGGTAGGGGTCTGTGATAAGGGCGGGGTCGGCCGGATCGAACGAGAATGTCTGTCCGGCCATGTCCCGCCCTCCTGGTCCTAGAAGTTGAAGCCGAGCGTTGCCCCGAAGGTGCGCGGCGGCGCGAGCGAGCCGACCCGCACGCTGTTGAACAGCGGGGCGGTGATGATGTTGTTGGTGATGATGAACTCGTCGGTGAGATTGCGGCCCCAGAGGTCGAACGACCAGCGGTCGTTGGCAGCAGTGAAGCGGATGCCGGCGTTGATCGTCACGGTTGCCGGCTGGAACGCGTCCTGGTTGTTGAATTCGGTGAAGAAGACCTCGTCCTGGAAGTTGAGGTCTGCGCGGATGTTGACGGTGCCGCTGTCGCCGACCGGGATGTCATAGTCACCGGCCACGCGGACGGTGAACTCCGGCGCGTTCGAGAGCCTGTTGCCCGACAGGTCGACGGGCTGGAAGCCCTGGCGATAGTCGCCCGAGACGAATTCGGTGTAGCGGGCGTCGAGCCAGGTTGCGAACAGCTCGAAGTTGAGGCGTTCGATGGGCCGGGCGCGCAGTTCGAGTTCGGCACCATAGTTGCGGGCCGAGGCGGCGTTGACCGTGGTGACCACGCTGTCGGCGCCGACGAACCCGACCTGCAGGTCGCTGTAGTCCATGTAGAAGCCGGCGAGGCTGGCGGACAGGGTGCCGTCGAGGGCAATGGTCTTGATGCCGGCCTCGTAGCCCCAGACATATTCCGGGTCGATCACGTCGTTCTGCGAGCCGACATTGATGACGCCGGATTTGAAGCCGCGGGTGACGGAGGCATAAAGCAGCGTGTCGTCGGTGACCTGGTAGTTGGCGGCGAAGGTCGGGGTCCATGCGCCCCAGCCCTGTTCCTTGTCGGTGGGAACGACGCCGAGGAATTCGAAGGTGCCGACGCCCCTGCGCTTCTCGTAGCTGTAGCGGATGCCTGCGGTCAGCTTCAGCTTGTCCGTGACGGCGTAGCTGCCCTGCACGAAGGCGCCATAGGCGTCGATGTAGACGGTGCCCTGCTGCAGGTAGTTCTGGTTGTCGAAGGTGTTCGCCGGCAGGCCGAACAGGATGCCGAGGTTGACCAGCGGCACGCGCACGGAGCCGAACAGCTTCTCGTTGAAGTAGGTGCCGCCGATCAGCAGGTCGACGCGGTCGTTGCTCCAGGTGCCGACGACCTCCTGCTGGAAGGTGGTGCTTTCCTCGTTGTAGTTGTTCTGGCCGAACATCCAGACGTCCGACGCGTCGAGGTCGGTACGGTTGAAGCGGGTGAAGTCGCGCCAGGCGGTGATGGACTTCACCTCCCAGTCGCCGGGCGTCCAGGTGATGATGCCGGTGACGGCGGTGCCGTTGCGCTTGTTGAGCGGCTCCTGGTCGGAGACGATGTTGCGCAGGTTGGGCTCTATGCCGAGCCGCTGGGCGCGGGTGATGATGGTTTCGCCGCCAATGAGGCTGCCGAGTGCGTTTTCGGGCGCCACGGTGGGGCCGAAATAGTGGAAGGCATAGTTGTTGTCGTCTTCCTCGAAATGCTCGGCCGTCACGTAGATCTCGAACGTGTCGGACGGTGTGTAGAGGAGGCTGCCGCGGAGCGCCCAGGCGTTGCGGTTGTCGATGTCGTTGCCGGTTGCCTCGTTCACGCCATAGCCGTCGCGGCGGTCGTACTTGCCGGCGACGCGGACCATCAGCTTGTCGGCGACGATAGGGCCGCTGACGGCGCCTTCGAGCATGACGGCATTGTAGTTGCCATAGGTCGCGCGGCCGTAGCCGCTGAGTTCGGCCGTCGGGCGCTTGGTGATGAGGTTGATGGCGCCGGCGGTGGCGCCCCGGCCGTAGAGCGTGCCCTGCGGGCCGCGCAGCACTTCCACGCGCTCGATGTCGTAGAAGCCCGAGAGCTGCGCGGCGGGCCGCGCGATGGCGGCTGCATCCTGCAGGAAGGCGACGGCGCCGTCGGCACCGAGGTCGATGCTGGTCATGCCGATGCCGCGGATGAAAGTGCGGTTCACGCCGAACTGGTCACCGATCGACAGGTTCGGGATGGACTGGGCCAGCGAGCGGATTTCGGTGATCTGGCCGGCGCCGAGCTGGTCTGCGCCGATGGCGGAAACGGAGGCGCCGATCTTGGACAGGGATTCGCTGCTGCGGGTGGCCGTGACGACGATGTCTTCGAGGAGCGGGCCTTCGGCTGTGGCCGATTGGGCGGCGGCCGGGGCCGCGAACATGGCGCCGCCCAGCAGGGTGGCAAGCAGGCTCAGGCGATAAGCCGTGCGAGAAGCCGGGGCCGGGCGGCCCGACCGTGCTGAATCAATATCCATGTCTCTCCCCATCGTCGCAGCTTTGGTTGCGGCCGTAGATCGGCTGTGTTCCCACATGTCTTTTTATCTACTTATGCGTAGGTATCTCAGATTGAGAGGAAGAAGCAATACGCAATCCGTAAATGGCGCGGGGAGGTAGGAGCGATAACCGGGCAGGGCAGGTGAAGGCGGTGGGCAGAAGCCTTCTCACCATAACTACCGGCAGGTAGATAAATTATGCGTTCGGTTGTATTTGGCTGCGAAGGGGGATACGAACAGGGCCACGATGGATCATTTCATGATCGGAAATGTCCGCGTGCATCGCGTGGAGGAGTGGCGAGGGCCCTTCCTGACACCGGAGCTTCTGTTCACAGGCTTCGATGCCGATGCACTTGCTGCGACGCGCGGCGATATTCCGGACGGGTGCCTTGACCCAGCCACCGACGCCATCGAGGCCCGCATCCAGAGCTGGGTGATCGAGGCGCCGGGCTGCACCATCCTGCTGGACACCGGGTGCGGCAACCACAAGGACCGGCCCGGCATCCCCGTGTTCCACCAGCTGGAGACCGATTTTCCGGCCCGGCTGGCGGCTGCCGGCTTTGCGGCCGACGAGATTGACCTGGTGATCTGCACGCACCTGCATGTCGATCATGTCGGCTGGAACACGACCCTCGTCGACGGCGAATGGTTGCCGAGCTTTCCGAATGCGCGCTACCTGTTTCCGGCAGCGGACGTCGACTATTGGGATCCGCGCAACCGCCACTTGTTTCCGGACATGGTGGGCGAGGCCTACGGCGCCGTCTGGCGACGGTCGCGCTCGGAGGC
>JBKDAC010000343.1:0-793 GCA_046316515.1 Sandaracinobacter sp.
GTTCCGGGCCCTAGAGCCCGCCGCATGAGCAAACTGCACCTCGTGTTCGGCGGCCGGGTGAAAGACCCGCGCGGCCTGGCGTTCGAAGACCCGTCCGCGCTGCACGTGGTGGGCATCTACCCCGACTATGCTTCGGCCGAAGCCGCCTGGCGCGGCGAGGCCCAGCGCACCGTGGACGACGCGCAGATGAAATATGTGGTCGTGCACCTGCACCGGCTGCTGGACCCTGCGGCTGAGGGCTGAAGGCTTCAAAGGGGCAGCGCCCCGGCTTTACCTCATCAGCAGCCCTTCCAAACGGGAGCGCGCTTCTCAAGGAACGCCACCGGCCCTTCCTTTGCGTCTTCCGAGCTGAAGACCATCGCGGACACCTTGCGGCTGATCGGCCAGAGTTCGGATTCGGGCAGTTCGTAAGCCATGCGGGCGACCTTGAGGGATTCGCGGACCGAGAGGGGGGCGTTGACGCTGATCGCCTTGGCGAGGGCAATGGCTTCGGCCTGGACGTCTGCTGCTGCAACCATGCGGTTCACCAGGCCCAGCGTGTAGGCGCGGGCGGCGTCGATCGGGTCTCCGGTTGCGATCAGCTCCAGGGCGATTGCGGCCGGCAGCTTGCGCGGCAGGCGGAACACGCCGCCGGCGCCGGCGTAGAGGCCGCGCTTCACTTCGGGGAGGCCGAAGCGGGCGGTGTCGGAGGCGACGATCATGTCGCAGGTGAGGGCGATTTCGCAGCCACCGGCGAGGCCAGCGCCGACGACTGCGGCGATCCACGGCTTTTCGCGCGGGTGCTGGGTGAAGC
>JBKDAC010000344.1:0-3554 GCA_046316515.1 Sandaracinobacter sp.
CCCCAACCCTCCTCAAATCACAACCTCAAATCTGTGCCATTGGTGCTGACGGGGGACACTGCCCAATCCACGTAGCGCATCCCGTTCTGCTCGAACGCGATGGTGGAGACCTCAGGGTAGATTGTGAGCGTCCCCTGCGCGATCAGCAGATCATCGGCAAAGCGGGTGCAGGCACTGCCACCCGGTGCACACCCCGAGACCGCCACTGCCGACAAGGCGAAGAATGCGAAGCGCGAGCACGATAAGCGGAACGATCGTTTCATTCAGCAAATCCTTCAGCCAGCTCTGCATCCAGTCCAGGCCTCAGCGCGTCGGGTGGGATCACGATGCGCCCCCTCTCCAGGCGGATCACCCGGTCTGCATTGTCGATGGTATCCTGGCGGTGGGCGATCACGATCCTGGTGATGCCCAGCGACGCGATCGAAGCGTTGATCGCCCCCTCGGTCGCGACATCGAGATGCGAGGTCGCTTCGTCGACAATCAGCACTCTAGGCAGCCGGTAGAGCGCCCGGGCCAGCAGGATGCGCTGCCGTTGCCCGCCGGACAGCGCCGACCCCATGTCGCCGACGAGCGTGTTGTACTGCATCGGCATGGCGAGGATGTCGGCGTGGATGGCGGCCGCCGAGGCAGCCACAAGCGCGCGTTCCGGATCAGCATTGTCATCCGCAAAGGCGATGTTGTCGATGAGCGATCCCGCGAACAGCGTGTCGTCCTGCAGCACGGCACCGATCTGGCGACGATAGGCGCGCAGGCCGAACTGTCGGATGGGCTCGCCGTCGATCAGCACCTCGCCTTCGGTCGGCTGCACCAGCCCCAGCAGGATCGCGGCCAGCGTCGACTTGCCCGCCCCTGAAGGACCCGTGATCGCCACATGCTCGGCGGCGGCGATCGACAGGCTCACATCGTCGAGCACCCAAGGGTCGGACGGCGCATAGCGATACCGCACGTTCCGAAGCACGATCCGGCCTTCGAGCCTGCGCTGCCTGTCTTCACCTTCAAAGGCGATATCCTCGGGCGTCAGGGCAATCTCGCCCATCCGCTCCAGGTGCAGGTTCAGCATGCGGAACGCGATGGCCTGGTTGATGAAGGCGGCCGTCTTGCCGACGAACTGCTCCTTGTAGGCGAGGAACGCGATCACCATGCCCACCGAGAAGCCACCGTTCATCGACATGCGGATCGCAAGCCAGATGAGCAGGATGTTGCTGACACCGAAGATGACCGTGTTGGCAGAAGACTGCCAGATGCCGATCCGCGCCAGCCGGATGTCAGCGTTGACGGCGTCGACCAGCTTGTTCTGCCACAGCATGTGGCGGTGCAGTTCCCGGCCGAACATGCGGATCGTCGTCATCCCGCGCAGGGACTCGATCAGCGCGGACTGCTCCTTGCCGCCGGCAACGATGGCGGCCTCCTGCGCCGCCCGCTCGGCGGGGAAGGAAAGCAGCCGCACAAGGGCATAGAGCGTGGTCGCCACAACCGCGACGCCGGCCAACAGCGGGCTGTACCACAGCATCAAGGCCAGCGTTGCGATGGCGATGAGGCCATCGAGCAGGCCTGCGATGGCCCCTTGGGTGAGGAACGACTGGACCGGTGTGACAGACTGGAAGCGGGTGAGCACATCGCCGACGTGCCGGCGCCCGAACCAGTCCACTGGCAGCCGGAACAGCCGGCGCGCCAGGTTGCTGGCAAGACCAAGGCCGATGCTCGACCCTGCGGCCAGAAGCAGGTGCGCCCGAAGAAGCTCGGTCAGCATGGACAGGATCACGACGGCGCCGAACCCGAGCGCGAGAACGGCGAGCAGATCCCTGTCCAGCGCGGGGTAGGCCTGGTCGAGGGCAAGCTGGAGATAATAGGGCGCGGCGAGTGCAGCTATCGCGAGCAGCAGGCTGAGTGCGAAGATCTGCGCGCCCACCGGCACCATGCCCCGCAGGCTGTCCCAAAGCTGGCTCAGGCGCAGCCGCTCGCGCCTCTCTCCCTTCTGGAACGAGGCGGAGGGCCGGAGTTCCAGCGCCACGCCGGTGAAGTGATCCGACACCTCCGTCAGAGGCATCCACCGCGTCCAGCCTTCCGGGTTGTGGATGAGGGCACGTCCGCGCTCGCAACGTTCCAGCACCACGAAATGGTCCATGTCCCAATGGAGGATGGCGGGGACATGCAGGCGATCCAGGGCTTCCAGCGGCAGCTTTACCGGTCGTGGGGACAGGCCGAGACTGTCGGCGATCCCCATCAGGTTGCGAAGCGTCAGGCCTCGCTGCGAGGGACCGTAGGCACGACGCAGGTTTGCAAGATCGGTGTCGTAGCCATAATGCCCTGCAACCATCGATATGCAGGCTAAACCGCACTCAGAAGTTTCGGACTGACGGACCAATCGGACATCATGCCGCGCGATCTGAAGCATTCCGCCCCTCCCAAAAAGGATCTCTGTATCGCAAGCAATATGTTGACAGGTTCAGCACAAACAAAAGACATTTTCAGGCATCTTATTGCTTCATAAGTCTATCAGTTTTCAACGATCACTGAATCAATCAGAAGATCAAATATTTGCCATATTTCAGCAAGATAGTCTATCTTATATTTTATGTTTCAGTGTATTCCATAAAATTGTGATCAAAATAAGAGAAATAGAAACGCTTAACGTTATTGAAACAAGATAAATGTTGGAGTTCGGCCATATTGTCTGCACCATTATCGGTATGGAAAGGCCTGCAATTTCGCCCATTATATTGCTGACGGCAGCTATTCCTCGACTTAGCGAGATGGAGAAGACAAAAATCAGCATCGAAACTTTGACATTAAGCCAAAAAGTAGATCCTCGATACTGTCCAGACATAATCTGTCCTATCGAAGCCTCTTTCAAGGTCTCAAGCTCCTCCTTTGAGATTCTGGAAAGATAGAGTATGCTGACGGTCATACATATTGTAAATAATCGAACAGCCCAGATTGAGCCACTTCTTTGCATGGTCGCGGCCAGTTCGTTGATTTCCTCGCCACTTTCCGAAAAGCGAAGCATGTATTCTGTTGATGCCATGTCTGCGATTTGCAGTAGAACGGCTGCAGCCACAATCGCTACGAAAGGCTTCATGCGTACTCCCGCATTTCCAGTATCCTAGGTCACGCCGAAGTCGCCATGGCGACTTCGGCGTTTCTATTCACTTCAGTTAGTGAGCATGGGCGCTCCAGTGGTGGTGATACAGCTCAGATACCAGCCAAGCCCCACCAATTGCGATCGGGATTACAACCCAAGGGACTCCTCCAGCGACATTGTCGATGTCAGTCTCCGCTAAAGTCTCGATTTCTATTTCACTCAGCCCATGGTTCGACGAGTCGTAAATCTCCATCGAATGTCTCCTTTCATTTTCTCATTGATCATGGTCTGTTTTGTAAGTTCTAAAGGCGTGGATGGTCGGTCGTTTCTTCATGTCCGTCGTCAGAACATTTGGCACAGGTTGCGGCGTAGCTTAGCGGAGTGCGGGCCTCGTCTGGGGGTTGATGTTAGGCGGCGAGCTTGCGGTGTTGCAAGCGCCGATGCTCGATAGTCTGTCGCTTGAGCCTTTCGC
>JBKDAC010000345.1:0-8028 GCA_046316515.1 Sandaracinobacter sp.
CCATTGAGGATACGGTCGCGACGCCCGAGGACATCCAGCGCCTGTTCGGCACCAATGTCGCAAGGCTGGTGGATGGCGTCACCAAACTCAGCCGGATCGAGGCGCAGACCGACACCGAGCGCGCCGCCGAGAATCTCCGCCGCTTCCTGCTCGCCATGTCGGATGATATCCGCGTGCTGCTGGTGAAGCTCGCCGACCGCCTGCACAACATGCGGACGCTCAAATACCTGAAAAACCCCGACAAGCGCCGCCGCATCGCGCGCGAGACGATGGATATCTATGCGCCGCTTGCCGAGCGCATCGGCATGTACGGCTTCATGGACGAGCTGAAGGAGCTGTCCTTCGCCGAGCTGGAGCCCGAGGGCTACCAGTCCATTGCCCGGCGGATGGAAGCCCTCCGCGCCGATGGCGGCGACACGGTAAAGCGTATCGAAAGCGGCATCCGCCACACGCTGGAATCCGCAGGCGTCGTCGTCGACGATGTGCGCGGCCGCGAAAAGCGCCCCTGGTCCATCTTCCGCAAGATGCAGGAGCGCCATGTCGCGTTCGAGCAATTGTCCGACGTGATGGCTTTCCGCGTCATCACCCGCAGCCCAGAGGATTGCTACCGCGCATTGGGCGCCCTCCACCGCCGCTGGCCGATGGTGCCGGGCCGCTTCAAGGACTATATCTCCACCCCCCAGCGCAACGGCTATCGCTCGCTTCACACCACCCTCATCGATCGCGCCCGGATGCGGATCGAGGTGCAGATCCGCGACGCCGACATGCATATCGAGGCCGAGTACGGCATGGCCGCCCATTGGGCCTACAAGCAGAAGAAGGGCGTCGGCGGCACCACCTATCCCTGGCTCACCGACCTGCTGGAAATCCTGGAGCATGCGCAGAGCCCCGAGGAGCTGCTGGAACATACCCGCATCGCGATGTTTCAGGACCAGCTCTTCTGCTTCACCCCCAAGGGCGAGCTGATCCAGCTGCCGCGCGGCTCCACCCCGGTGGACTTCGCCTATGCCGTCCACACCACGCTCGGCGACACCTGCGTCGGCGCCCGGGTCAACGGCAAGGTCGTGCCGCTCCGCACCCGGCTGAACAATGGCGACCAGGTGGAAATCCTGCGCTCCTCGGCGCAAACGCCTGACCCTGCCTGGGACCAGTTCGTCATCACCGCCAAGGCGCGCTCGGCCGTCCGCCGACACCAGCGCCAGCGCGAAAAGGCCGCCCAGCTGAAGACCGGCGAGGCGCTGTTCCACGATGGCGTCAAGCGGCTGAAGGTCGAAATCGGTGCCGAGGCGATCTCGGCCGCCCTCAAGCGGCTGAAGCTGCCCGACCAGTCGGCCCTGTTCGTCGCGCTCGCCCGCCAGTCGGTGTCCGACGTGCAGCTGATGGAGGCGCTCGTCCCGGGCTCCGCCGAAAAGCGCAAGGCCCGCCGCAAGAGCCCGCCGAAGTCCGCCGAGGGCGCGATCCTGGTCGATGGCGACGCCCATGCCGGCGGCATGGCGATGGCCCAATGCTGCATGCCCGTGCCCGGTGACCGGATCGTGGGTCTGGCCGTCGCCGGCGAGGGGATTGCCGTCCACACCATCGATTGTCCGCGCCTGGCCGCCGCCGAGGACGGCGACTGGGTCGACCTCCGCTGGGCGCCCGATGTCACCTCGGGCACGGCCCGCATCGAGGTGGTGGTGATGAACGAGCCCGGCGCGCTGGCGCAGGTGACGGCCATCCTTGCCCAGCAGGGCGCCAACATCGTCAACCTGCAGCTGAAGGACCGCGACCGCGCGCACCACCGCTTCATCATGGATGTGGAGGTCGACGACCTGAAGCATCTGACCGAGCTGGTGGCAGGCCTCAGGGCGCCCAATCTGGTGGTGACGGCCGAGCGTCTGCAGGGCTGACCCGCCAGCTGACCTGATCGGGGCCGAAATGTCCTGAAACGGGCTTTGCGTCCGCGCGGACCGCGCTAGAAGGTTGCCCAAAGAATCCAGTCCGGATCAAGTTCAGGGGGAAATCCATGCGTCTGCTTCTCGCCGCCGCGCTGCTTGCGGTCGCCACACCCACCATCGCCCAATCGACCCTGCCAGACAGCGTCCGCGCCATGGTTGAGGCCGCCGCCAAGTCGGGCGACAAGGCCAAGATCGACGCCGTGGTCGCGATCGCCAAGGAAACGAACAAGGGCGCAGACGCCGAGATCGACAAGATCGTCGCCGACATCAGCGCCGCCCAGGCCGCCGAGCGCGAGGCCAAGCTGGCGACGGCCGGCTTCTTCGAGAACTGGACCGGCTCGGGCCAGCTGGGCGCCGCCGTCACCACCGGCAACGTGGAGCAGAGGAGCTTCACCGTCGGCCTCGATCTGAAGCGCGAAGGCATCCGCTGGCGCCACCGCGCCAATGCGCTGTTCGACATTCTCGACGCCGACGGCGCGAACGACCAGCAGCGGATCCTGGCCGGCTACCAGGTCGACTACAAATTCTCCGAACGGCTCTACGCCTGGGGTCGTCTGGAATTTGAACAGAACCGCGAGGCCGGCATCGAGCGCCGCTTTGCGGAATCGGTCGGTCTGGGCTGGCGCGCCGTTGCCGCCGAGCGCGTGACCTGGGACCTCGAAGCCGGCCCTGCGCTGCGCCAGACCCGCTTCGTCACCGGCGACGAGAACAGCTTCGCGGTGCGTGGCGCCTCACGCTTCCTCTGGCAGTTCTCGGACACGGCGGCCTTCAGCAACGACACCTTCATGTTCTGGGACGATGCCGGCAGCGTGCAGAACACGGCCGCCCTCACCTCCAAGCTGTTCGGCGCCCTTTCGGCGCGCCTGTCGTTCAACCTTGCCTGGGAAGAACAGCCGCCGATCGGACTCGAAAAGCTGGACACGACGTCGCGGATCACGCTCGTCTACGACTTCTGAGCCCAACTGCCGCTGCTGGCCGGATGACATCCAGCCGGCAGCGCAGTATGCCGCTCGCATGACCAATGCTCTTCCCGACGCCCTTTCCGACAACGAGATCCTGGCCGAATTCCGCGCGGCCGACGCCCTGCTGGAGGGGCATTTCATCCTCTCCTCGGGCCTGCGCAGCCCACGCTACCTGCAGTGCGCCCGCGTGCTGATGGACCCGGCCCGCGCCGAACGGCTCGCCCGCGCATTGGCCGCGAAGATCCCGGCAGAGGTGCGGCGCCAGGCGAAGGCCGTGATCGCGCCCGCCATGGGCGGTCTCATCTGCGGGCACGAACTCGCCCGCGCGCTCGGGCTGCTTTCCATGTTTGTCGAGCGCCCCAGCGGCACTTTCGAACTGCGCCGCGGCTTCCGGCTGGAACCCGGCATGCCCGTCATCCTGATGGAGGATGTGGTGACGACCGGCCTCTCCAGCCGCGAGGCGATCAAGGCGATCGAGGAGGCCGGCGGCCGGGTCATCCACGCAGCCAGCCTCGTCGATCGCTCGGCCGGCCGCGCAGACCTGGGCGTGCCCTTCACGCCGCTGATCCGCCTGGCCGTCCCCAGCTACAGTCCCGACGCGCTGCCCCCCGAACTCGCCGCAATCCCGGCCGTGAAGCCCGGAAGCCGCGCTGCGTGACGAGACCTCTCCGCCTCGGCGTCAACATCGATCACGTCGCCACCATCCGCAACGCGCGCGGCGGCGACCATCCCGATCCCGTGCGCGCGGCCCACCTCGCGGCCGCTGCCGGCGCCGATGGCATCACCGCCCACCTGCGCGAGGACCGGCGCCACATGACCGACGCCGACATCGCGCGGCTGGTGGCCGAGATCGACCTGCCGCTGAACCTGGAGATGGCGGCCACCGACGAGATGCTGGCGATCGCGCTGAAGAACCGGCCGCACGCGGCCTGCATCGTGCCCGAACGCCGCGCCGAGCGCACGACGGAGGGCGGGCTGGACGCAGCCGGCAAGCACAACACGCTGCAGCCGCTTGTCGCGAAGCGCGCCGACCAGGGCATCCGCGTCTCCTTGTTCATCGCCCCCGCGGCCCGCCAGATCGAGGCCGCGCACCGGCTGGGCGCCCCCGTCATCGAGCTGCACACGGGCCCCTATGCGCACAGCGACGGCTCGGTCGACGAGCTCGCGCGCCTTGCCCAAGCCGCCCGACTCGCCGCCTCCATGGGCCTCGAGGTGCACGCCGGCCACGGGCTTAGCTTCGCGAACGTCGGCCCCGTCGCCGCGCTCCCCGAACTCGCCGAACTCAACATCGGGCATTTCCTGATCGGCGAGGCCGTCTTCACCGGCCTCGACTCCGCCATCCGCGAAATGCGCGCCCGGATGGACGCGGCGCGCGCATGATCGTGCAGGGCCTGCATGTGATCGGGTTGGGGAACGACCTGTGCAACATCGAGCGGATCCAGAATTCGATCGACCGCTTCGGCCAGCGCTTCATCGACCGCATCTTCACGCCCGTGGAACAGGCAAAGGCAAACCGCCGCCAGCTCACCCGCACTGCCACCTATGCCAAGCGCTTTGCCGCCAAGGAGGCCGCGGCCAAGGCGCTGGGCACCGGTTTCCGCAGCGGCGTCTTCTTCCGCGACATTGGCGTCGTGAACCTGCCGTCGGGTCGGCCCACCCTGCACCTCACCGGGGGCGCGGCCGCGCGCCTTGCCGCCATCATCCCCGTCGGGCATAAGGCCCATATTCACCTTACGCTCACCGACGACCACCCATGGGCCCAGGCCATTGTGCTCATAACCGCGAGTCCCGAATGAACGCATCTGCGCCTGACCTGTCGAAGCCTGCGAAAGAGCCGTTCAGCTGGCGCCGCGAGATCCAGCAATGGGCCGTGCTGATCCTGATCGTGCTGGGCATCCACAGCTTCCTTGCCAAGCCCTTCTTCATCCCGTCGGAATCGATGATGGCGAACCTGCTGGTCGGCGACCGGCTGATCGTGTCGAAGTTCCCCTATGGCTTTTCCTATCTCAGCCCGTCGGTGCCGGTCCTGCCCCCGATGAAGGGCCGGCTGTTCGGCAGCTATCCCGACCCGGGCGACATCGTCGTGATCAAGAGCCCGTCCGACGGCGCCGACTGGATCAAGCGCGTCGTCGCCTTGCCGGGCGACATGGTGGAGCTGCGCGACGGTGAAGTGATCCTGACCGGCAAACCCCTGCCCCGCGTGCGCCGCCCAGACACCGAGGTGGTGGTCAGCCCCAACAGCGACTGCCCCTATATGCCGCAGTTCCGGTCCTTGCGTGATGACGGCACCCCCGTCTGCCGCTTCCCCACCTACCGGGAAACCCTGCCCAACGGCCGCACCTACGACACGCTGGACATGACACTGACCGAACGCGACAATTTCGGGCCGGTGACTGTTCCGCAAGGCTTCCTGTTCCTGATGGGCGACAACCGCGACAACAGCATGGACAGCCGCGTGCCCCCCGAAATCGGCGGCCTGGGGCTGGTGCCCTACGAGAATATCGTCGGCCGGGCGGAGTTCATCACCTTTTCGCTGGATGGCTCGCACACGCTGAACCCGCTGACCTGGTGGGGTGCGCTCCGCGGCGACAGGGCGTTCCAGAGTTTGCGAGACTGACGCTGGCCTTACAGTTTGTGTTGGACAAGGCTGCCCCGCTTGGTTCATGTTCTTCTGCTGCGCTTGCAATCTAGGAGATCCGCGATGACCAGCAGACCGCTCCTCGCATACCTCGGCCTGTCCGCGGCACTTGCGCTTCTGCCCGCCTGCAACAAGACTTCGAGCGATGCCCCGGCAGACACCGCGCCCGCTGCCGGTGTGCCCGTCGGCATAGTGGTCACCAACGACAATTTCATCCGCGCTGAGACCGACCGCATGTTCGGCGACTTCCTGAAGCTCTCGGGCGGGGTCAACAAGCTGGCACACATCCGCAAGCCAACCCCGCTCGATCAGCAGACGGTGGTGCGCATGAACCGCGATACCATCTATTCCGCGGCCATTGTGGACACCAGCGAAGGTGGGACGATTACCCTGCCACCGGCGCCGGACGGTCGCTACATATCGGTGCACCTCATCGACAACGACCACTATGACCTCGGCGCGATTAACGCGCCGGGCACGCACCAGCTGCCGAAGGGCGTGGGCCATGTCGCCGCACTGTTCCGCGTGCAGGTGTTCGACTCCGGCGACGCCGACGAGATGGCACGCCTGAACGCTTGGCAGGACGGGCTGAAGATTGAGGCCAAGGGGAGCGCGCCGTTTGCGCCGGGCAACTGGGACAAGGCTAGCCTTGACTCCGTTCGCAGCGGCCTCGAAGTCTCCTGCCGCCGCTTCCCCAATTTCGAACAGGCGATGCTGCCGCGCGGCAAGCCCGATCCGGAGCAGCGGCTCTGCGCCGCCGCTGCCGGCTGGGGCCTGCTGCCGGCTTCGCAGGCAACATATTTCAGCTACGCCGGCGGCCACTCCATCACCGAATGCCGCAGGGCGACCTATCAGGTACCGAAGAACCAGGCCTTTTGGTCGATCCAAGTCTACGACAAGACCGGCTTCATCGCGTCGGAAAACAGCACGCTCAACAGCCGCCGCGCGAAGCTGAACCCAGACGGCACTTTCACGGCCTATTTCGGTTCGAAGGCGTTGTGCGGCGATGTCCCCAACCGGCTCGACGTGTCGGAAGGCTGGAATTTCATGATGCGCGTCTACCTGCCCAATCCGCAAACAGTGCTGGGCGGCCGCTACACCCTGCCGGCGACGGAGGTGGTGCCGAAGGGGTAAGTCGAGACGGGTTCGTGGGCTTGTGAGTCCTCGTCCAGCCAGCCAGGCACGCTGAGGGAGAGATCAGGCGTTTCTGAGCCTCAGGGATTGAGGTGGGGCGGATATACATGTATATCCGCAGGCATGAACGCCCGCTCCAAGACCTTCATGTCCGGCAACAGCGTTGCCGTCCGGCTGCCCCGAACACTCGGCCTGCCGCCCGGCGTCAATGTCCGGTTCGACTGGGTGGGCGGAGCGCTCCAGATGACGCCGGAACCAGCAGAGCCGACTCTCGAACGAACCCGCGCAATGCTCGAAAAGCTGCGCACCATGCCCCGCCCGGCCGAGCCTGAGGTGCGTGAGCCCTTCGAATATCCCGACCGGCCCGGTCTGATCGATTGATCCTGCTGGATACGGGCGTCGTCATCGAGCTGCGCGACGGCAACCTCGACACGCTGGCGAAGGCTGCCGACGCCGACGACACTTTCGGCATTTCCATCATCACCCGGGTCGAGCTTGAAGCGGGACTGGTTCGACGGCCTGACCTGCGACCCGCGCGAGAGGCCCGCCTGAACAGCCTGCTCGCGGACGTCCGCGTCTTTGCGCTGCAATCCGGCGAGCTGTCGGCCTACTCCGCGATCCTCGCACATGCCGGTTTCTCCCGTCGCAAGCTGCTGGATCGGCTGATAGCAGCGACCGCGCTGGCGCGGGGGTTGCCGCTGGCGACGTTGAACCCTGGGGATTTTGCGGATGTGGCGGGGTTGGAGGTGGTCAACTGGCACTGAAGGCGGCGACCGTCAGCGCGAAGCGCTGACCGGTATCGAACAGCTGTCCTACAGGCCGGCATTCTGCCAGCCTTTCGGCTCGCTCTTTCCCCTGTCGATATGCTCTGCAATTGCCCCTGTCCTACGGGAGGCGATCCGTGCAACGCGCGGGCATGCGCAGGCGTGCGCGCCCCTGAGACACCGTGTACTTCGTGACCTTTCGCGGAGGGCCGCCTGCCCCGGGCTTGACCCTGGGGCCGGCGGCTGAGCCGCCGAGCCCGGCTGTTAAGTGGAAGTGAAGAAAGAAGAAAGCTCGGGCAAAGCCCGAGTCGTCGGACGGGTCGGCGATAGAGATCGCCGACTCCGCCGGCCGCTATTCATCTCCCATCCGCAACGCCGCAATAAAAGCCTCCTGCGGAATATCGACAGACCCATACTGCCGCATCCGCTTCTTGCCTTCCTTCTGCTTGTCCAGCAGCTTGCGTTTCCGCGAAATATCGCCGCCATAGCATTTCGCCGTCACGTCCTTGCGCAGCGCCGCGATCGTCTCGCGGGCCACCACCTTGCCGCCGATCGCCGCCTGGATCGGGATCTTGAACAGGTGCCTCGGGATC
>JBKDAC010000346.1:0-6581 GCA_046316515.1 Sandaracinobacter sp.
AGCTTTGATCCCCAATCCGTCAACACTGCCGCCATCGACGAACGCCTCGCCAAACTTAGCCCACGCGGGCGGAAAACACCTGGGACCCGATAGGCGCCTGCAGCAACCCACCATGGCCTGCGGCCCTCACCGGATGCTTACTGTGCCAATTCGCCCTGCCCATGAGATCCAGGATGAGATTGCCTCTCGACGAGCGTCAGCAACCGCCGAGCTGTTCCTTATCAAGGGTGACATTCGCGCACTCAATCGACGTGCGGAGGCACTCGTCGAGATCCTTGAAGCATGCAGCATTGCAGCAAAAGCGATTGACCTCACCCAGTCCCTGAGTGGGGCAAACGAAGCTGAGGGCACTAACCTGCGGACTCAGATCCTGGTGTACGTGCACAAGGCAGGTCGCGAAGGGGTTACCACCGAACAGGTGCTTGAGCACCTGCAAGAAACGTATGCGAAGCCCTTTCATCCAAAGACGCCAATGATGACCCTATCGAGGCTCAAGAGCGCTGGCTTCATTCAGCGGTCCGGTAAACGCTGGCATGCGGAAGCCGCTTCACTCTGATATCAGAATGCTCTCGAGATAATCCTGCAATTCGGTTCCACGCACCCCGAAGAGCATGGGCGGCGGTGCAGCAACGTCATGACCCGATGGCGGCATCGCGGCCAATCTGCCGCGATTGTACTCTTTGACCGCTGCTTCCACCGATCGGAGCGTATCAATATCGTCTCGATGCTTCCAACGACGATCAGCCTTTTGTTGCGCATGGAAGCGCCGATAGCGCAGGTCATAGTGGCCCAGCCGTTTTCCAACCAGACCTTGGGCGAAGGTCCCACTCACGACAGAAGCATACGCTCGAACGTCGATCCTTCCGTCAATTTCTTCAATAATTTGGTTAAACTTCCGCCAATTGGGGTTGCGGTCCACGTTCAAAGCGAGCAGACTCATTTCCGGCGTTTTCGTCTGCTTTGCAAACAGCGGATCCGCAGGCACAAGCGGCTTCCTGAGAGCCCACAGGAGGGCGGTCGAAACAGCCCGCACGTCAGGATGCCCACTTCCGAGGGCCAAGCCAACCACGGTTCTGGTGTAGGCGTCGATCACCAGGGTGATCGTAGCCACCTCAGAGTCTCTGAACATAAGATCAGCGTGATCGATGGCGATCGACGAGCCATAGCCTTCGGGAACATCGAGACGTCTCGAACGCCGAACTGCAGAGGCCGGCGCGTAACGTTCCAAACGTGCTTCGAAGGCTCTAGAAACGGTGGAAAACGAAGGAGCGGGAAGCGCCTTCTTCGCAAATGCGCGCTCCACCTCCTGAAAAACATGCGACTTTGTTGCTGCAGGGCTGGCACTCAACGTCGATTGGATTGTTTTGTCCAAAAGGTCATAACGCTCTTGGTCCAGCCGCGACTTGCGCTGACGGGTCTGCACACGGGCTGCCGCATAGGGAACGAGGGCATCCACCGAGCCCGAATCTTCCCAAGCCTTAACGAGCTGGTAAAAGCGACTGCGGGACATCTCCAGTCGCTGGGCGAGTGAACCAGCAAGAGCCGTCTTGCCGCCGGAAGCTTCTGCGAATTCGCGGATCGCGCTGAGGCGGGCAACAGCCACAGCGCGCCACGCAGGCGGCAAGGCCTGATAGGCGTCGTGTTGGTCCCGCGGCACGAGTTTTGAAACCTGTCGGACCGGGAGCAGTTTGGGATACCCAACGTCGGACATCATTTCCGTTCCCGCAAACCCAGAAAACATCCGCCGATTCGCATAATGGAAGCAAGTATCAGGCGCCGCGATATGCGCAAGTGCAAGGACCGCCATCGACGCATCCAAACTTAATTGCATAGCTTTTACAGAGAGATAGGCTTCACTGCGCCTAGCCACCTCAGGGCAGACCCGACCGATTATCGATCAAGACTGGAATTTTTGATTGACTCAAGCGGCGCTTTCGCTGAGATTCCAATCATCACCGATCATCCGTCGATTGGAGCGAGATAGTGTTTGCAGGATTCCATTTTGAAGAGCGGCTAGCGAGCTTGCAGCCGCTATGGAGCGGAAGTGGGCCGTTCGGCGTGCAGCGAGGTCGTGCTCGAATTGTTACAGCCGTAGGCGGGGGCGCTATCCGCACCGTCATCACCGGCCGCAAACATGGGATGTCCTCCGTGCACCCCTCAAGAAAGACGGGGCGCCCGCAACCGGCGGAGTCCTGGGGCGAGGCTCAACTCATCTGCCAATGCGAAGTCGATACAGCAGTTGTTGATTACCAGGCGCAACATCATCGCCTCGAACTCACCGTGAACGGAGAGCCCCGGGTTTACGTCCCGGATATGGTCCGGCGCCTGGCGGACGGCCGCGTTGAGGTGATTGAAGTGAAGGCAAGCTATGTCGAGGGCAAAAAGCCAGCCTACGATCAAAAGCTCGCCGCGGCCGCCCTGATTTACGAAGATCTTGGCTGGGCCTTCCGACTGATGCGAGGGCGCGAGCTAACTTCCAAGCCTGTCTGGTCCGCCAACTGCGCAGACGTGGCAAGGGCCGCCAACACTCATCTTACTGCAGCCGAGATAATTCTGATCGAAGACTATCTGGCCCGGGAACGCGGCAGCGCAACGCTCGGGGCGGTGGCCAGCCAGCTCGGCCCGTATCAGATTGCCATCAAGCAGCTCTGCGCGGCCCATGTACGTCGGATCATATGCCTCGACCTGGACACCCCCCTTGGGGCGGACACAAGGGTCCAGTTTCCAATCCCGTCCAGCTTTCGCCTGCCGGAAGGAGGCATGAAGTGTCCAACGCGGTAGTCAATCCTCCATTGCCTCGCCTAACGTCGGGCGACCGAATCGTCCACTGCGATCGTGTCCTTTTCTTTCAGAGAGATCTGGGCGAAGGCCTGCTGGATATCACGGATGCGAGCACGGGCAGACGCTTTCTCGTCCAGGATCCGGACGACGGACAGACCTCGATGCCAAGTGCCGATTGGCTCATGCAGGAAATGGCCGCAGGCCGCATCAAGATTCAGAAGCCCCGGCGCTTGGGGGACCGCGTCATTCCAATGCCACCGATAGTCGAGCTCGAGATTGACGATGCGCAGGGGGCTGAAAGACTGCGTCGCATCGAGGCCTTGCGGAAACTTCGCTGGCTCCGAGAAATGGACCGATATCCCAACCTTCAGCGCAGTGACGCAAGCCTCGCCGCATTTATTGCCAAAGTGCGTCATCTACCGGAGCTGGCCGACCTTCGACCGCCACATCCATCGACGCTTAGGCGTTGGTACAACAAGCGGGGAGTCCCGGGCGAACGGCACGCGGGGGACATGTCATCCGGGCGCGGCCGCTTCCGCAGGCTACCCACCTTCGATCCCCTCATCTTGAAAGTAAAGCGGGTCTGGGTCGCTCGCTACTGGGCCGACGCCAGATTGTCGATGAAGGATGCATACAGCAGCTTTGCATGTGTCGTAGCCCACCTTCAGGATCGGCAAGCCGGCAAGCGCCGCCTACGCAACGGCCTGATGGTTGCCAGGTCGCACCCAGTGTCTCCCCTCCTGGTTGGAGCCAACCTCAGCTGCCCGTCGCGTGAAACGTTCCGCCGCGCGGTCCAAAAGGAAGAGCGGAGAGCAACCTATGAAGCACGCTACGGCACCAAGGCCGCTGAAGACCGCTATCGCACCACGAAAGGCCACATGCAGGCTTCGCAGATCCTCGAAAGAGTTACCCTCGACCACACAACGATCGACGCTTTCTGCATCATCGACACGAAGACAGGTGCTGTGCTGGGGCGGCCGACCATTTGTGTTCTGGTCGACGCCTACAGCAGTTGTCCGATCGGATGGTTCGTAACATTCGAACCGCCGTCGCACTTTACTGTCATTGAGGCGATCAGGCGCGCAAACCGGCCCAAGATACAGCTTGCCGCAGCAAACCCTGCAATGCCCGAGCTCAAGTACCTTTACGGACGGCCATCGACACTGGTCGTCGACAATGCACTGGAGAACACAAGCGGCAGCTTCCGGGACGCGATGATGGAGGTCGGCATTGCAGTTGAATATGCACCGCCTGGCCAGCCTCGCTGGAAAGGGTCAGTAGAGCGGATTCACCTTACGCTCCGCAAGCTGCTCTCCGAGCGAGTGCCTGGCGGCATACAGGGCACCGTAGACGAACGGCGGCAGCTTGGGATCCATCCTGAGGCGGAAGCAATGCTGGACATCGCCACTCTCGACCAATTGATCGGTCAGGCAATCGCGACCTATGTCTACGAACCCCACCGTACCATGAAGATGGCCCCGATGAAGAGGTGGATCGATTCAGCGACCCAGCACGGCATCGACTTCATTCCAGACGAGAATGTACTAGATCAGATTACTGGTCGTGCAAAAATCTGCCAGCTCAATAGGAATGGCGTCCAGCTTCACGGCCTTTGCTACAATGATCATTCGGTAGTGGCTCGTCTCCTAGACGTTCTGGTCCCCCGCACCAAAAAACGCCGCAGACCAAACGGGTCTGCGGTTGCCAGTGTGAAGGTAAAGTACAATCCAGCTAACATTTCTGAGATTCACGTATTCGATGAAGTATCCAATGAATATCTCACAATGCCCTGTACGGACCGCTCGTATACAAAGGGGCTTTCGCTGTGGTCTCACCAGCGAGTCATCGAGTTCGCGAAACTTCAGAACCTAAGATTTTCGTCAGAGCGCGAGCGCCATGAAGCTCGAAGGTTGCTCAGGGAGAAGATTGACGAAGCGGCTCCAGGCCTCCGCGGAAAGCGCAGAACACGCGCGCTTCGTATCCTTGATGAGGAGTCCAGCCGGCTTTCCGAGACGGACGTTATCTTCGCGTCGGCCGAGCCAAGGCATGACGGCAATGGCCCAGTCGTGGTTCCCCACGATACCCTGGAGAAAATCCGTACGGACGGCGGGCGCGTCCCTCCAACCCCTCGTCGTGGCCGAAAGACATCCTCTGCGAAGCGCGACAAGGTTTCAAAAAGCCAATCGGCTGCGCGCAGTAGACAGATTCCGTCGCGGGTGAGCAGCGTCGGCGACAAAGACAAATTCCTCAACAGCTTGGATTGGTGAGTATTGTGACCAGGATGCAGCGGTCCCAACGCCTGCGGGAAATGCGCGAAATCTTCATTCCGCATCCCAAAATGAAACGTCTCGCACAGAGATTTAACGAGATGCGCGATATGGCCCGGGCGACCCGGGGTACGCCCCAGAAAGGCCTACGAGTTCTGGGCCCGTCGGGCGCCGGCAAGACCAGCGCCGTATCTGCCTATATCAGAGATGAGGAAGCCAAGGGCGTAGCAGACCCCCAATCGAAGCCGTTACTTGTTGCCTCTCTCTCGGCGGCGACCACGACCAAGGGCGTTTATGAAAACATTCTGACCGCTCTCGGTGATCCATTTTCAGGAAGAGGCACGGAGAATAAGCTGAGAGAGCGTGTCAATAATTACCTTAGGGAGCTGCGAACCGAAATCGTCTTTATTGATGAAGTGCAGCACCTAGTCGGTCGGGCGGGTTACAAAACAGCGTGGAATGTGACTGAAGTCTTGAAGCGCCTTCTCGATGATGGTGTATCATCGTTTGTTTTCTTGGGCACTCAAGAGGCGTCGGTTATCTTTGATCGAAACGCTCAGCTCAACAACCGACTACTCAAGCCTGAAGATATCACCCCTATCTTGGCCGCTGATCCTGAGGAATTCAAAACATTTCAAGGCTTTATCGGCTTTTTCCAAAAGCAGATGCTAGACAAGGGCATTGTTGGACATGGAAGTGTCGACTTGTTCGACAGCCATATACTCGCCGCGCTTCACGAAGTTTCCGGGGGTGTGCTGGGCGTCGCGGTAAACTTGCTGGCCGAAGCTGTAAGCGAGGCATGCGAGGACGAATCAGAGGACCTCCTCCTCGAGCATCTTGGTCGTGCAATTGACAACTGGGCAATCCCGTTTGGATTCGCTCGCGAAAACCCTCTAGTATGGGGAAGGCACTGAGGAAATGAACAAGATCGGTGTCGCGCTTTCGGGCCGGGGTGGCCTCCTTGCCAACGGCATTATTGCACGAAGAGTGCCCGGCGCACTTGTGCGGCCTACCACGCCGCTGCCGGGCGAAGGCCTGGCAAGCCTTGTCAGCCGAGCCAGTACGGGCAACGTATTGCCTCCCCAATGTCTTCTTGAGTCAACGGAATGCGGTGTAACACAGCTGACGGCGCTCGCTACCCGCTCAGAGAACCTTACCCGTGTCGCTGAATTGATTGGTGCAAACGCCGATGCGGTGAACCGCATGCGATATGAGCCGGTTAACCGGGACGGCCAGCCAACTGCGATATCATTTTTCGGTGCAGAGCTGCGAGCTTCATTGAGGACAGCATCAATGCGCCTGTCCCCTCGGAGTCTCCAGCTGTCGCGGCATCATCGAGCGCTGTGGGAGATTTCTCCGCTACCATTCTGCAACGAGACCTGGACGTTGCTCACTGTCCGTCGTCAGAACATTTGGCACAGGTTGCGGCGTAGCTTAGCGGAGTGCGGGCCTCGTCTGGGGGTTGATGTTAGGCGGCGAGCTTGCGGTGTTGCAAGCGCCGATGCTCGATAGTCTGTCGCTTGAGCCTTTCGC
>JBKDAC010000347.1:0-5192 GCA_046316515.1 Sandaracinobacter sp.
TCAATCCATCGTCAATCACCGCCAAAAGTCGAGAACGCAAATCCATCGAAAAGGCGTGAGCCATCCATGCCAGCCCCCTTCACCAGCACGGATGCTGAAGCAGAAATCACGCCCAGCAGGAATCCCCGCAAGATCCAAATCGATCAAAACCGCTCTAATGTTGACGCGCAGCAATTCCTGCCGCCTCGGTGCCGCTATCGCGATCCGAACAGCGCCGATCCCACCCGCACATGAGTCGCGCCCAGCCGGGCCGCCACGTCATGGTCACGGCTCATCCCCATGCTCAGCCCGGCAAGCCCATGGCGCCGCGCCAGCTTGGCCAGAAGCGCAAAATAGGGTGCCGGATCCTGCTCGGCGGGCGGCACCGCCATCAGCCCGCCGATCGCCAGCCCCGCGGCCGAAGCGGCCGCCGCCAGCGCCGGCAGTCCTTCGATCGAGACCCCGCCCTTCTGCGGTTCGGCGCCGATGTTCACCTGCATGAACAGCTGGGGCTGCCGCCCGGCCGCCTGCACCGCGCGCGCCAGCGCCGTCACCAGCGACGGGCGATCGACGGAATGGATGGCATCGAACAGCTGCACCGCATCGGCCGCCTTGTTCGATTGCAGCTGCCCCACCAGGTGCAGCGTGATGCCGGGCGTCCCGGCGATCAGCTCGGGCCATTTCGCAGCCGCCTCCTGCACCCGATTCTCGCCGAACACGCGCTGTCCGGCCGCGATCAGGGGCCGGATCGAATCGGCCCCGAACGTCTTCGACACCGCGATCAGGGTGGGGGCAGGGTGCCCCCCAGCCGCCGCCTCGGCTGCAAGCGTGCTGCGCACCACGGCAAGGCGCTGGGCGGGCGTCCCCGTCGGCTGCGGGGCGGAGGCGGCAGTGGCCATCTTCATGCCCGCGCGGTAAGCCCAAGCCATGCGGCGGGCAAGGGTTCCGACAATCTGGCTCTTCACCGACGAGCGGCTGGGCGGCGCGCACCCGGACGACCCACTCTGGCAAGCGCTGGCGCGCCTTCCCCGCGGCGCGGGAATCGTCTTTCGTCACTACAGCCTTGCCCTGGCCGCCCGCACGGCCCTGCTGGCCCGGGTCGCCCGGCTTGCCCGCCGCCGGGGCCTGCTGCTCGTCGGGAGCCGCATCCAGGGCGCCCCGGATGGCGTCCACCGCACGGCCCATGCCCCCTCGGGGCGCCGCACCCCCGGCAGGCTTGTCACCGCGTCGGCCCACAGCCGCCCGCAGGCGCTCGCCGCCTTTCGCGCAGGCGCCGACCTCGTCTTCCTGTCTCCCGTCTTTCCCACCCGCAGCCATTCCGGCGCACCGGTGCTGGGCCCCCTGCGATTCGGCCTGGCAAGCCGCAACCTGCCGGGGCCCCTGATCGCACTGGGGGGCATGACCTGTGCGCGATTCGGGCGCCTCGCCCCGCTGGGCGCCAATGGGTATGCTGGGATCGATTGCTGGAGCCGCCAGGCCCCCGCTCAGCCGGGAATTTCCAGCGCCCGCTGCTGATAGGTCAGCCGCCATTCGGCGAGGTCCACCAGCATGATCGCGGCGGCCGCATTGCTGATCGCAGCCGTCCGCGCCAGCGAGGGATGGGTGTCGAGCTCGGACACCAGCAGCTGCAGCGCATCGGCGGTCGCGGCCGAACGCGCCGAACTGCCGGCAAAATCGCCCTGCACGCGCAGACCATAGGCGGCCGTTCCGAAGGCCGGCAGGGTCGCCGTCGCCACCGTGAAATAGATCGCCGTCGCCTTCGCCGTGTCGGCATCCAGAAGCATGGTCGACACTAGAAAGCCCACGCACAGCAGCACGGTCGCGATGAAGCAGACCGAGCCGAACTGGTGCAGCTTGTGGTTCACATGCTGCATCCGGTGCGAGTTGCGGTGGTGATAGGCGATCTCGGGCCCCACCTCTTCCTTGATCAGCAGGTCGGTCAGCCGGCGCAGCTGCTCCTGGTCGATCCGGCCCTGCGGCATGGCAAGCTGGCGCCAGATGCAGCCCGCATACCAGTCGATCCAGCGCCGGTTCCCCGTGCGGCTGGTGGCACTGACCGCCGGCGGTTGGGCCACCGCCAGCAGCCGCAGGCTGCGCATCGGGCGCAAGCGTTCCGCCAGCTGCCGGTAATCCAGCCAGCGCTGCTGCCAGCTTTCGGCGTGGCCGACCCGCGTGTTGGCAACGATCGCCGCGATCAGAAGCAGTTCGCCGATGACAAAGGCGACCTTCACCTTGCCGCCGATCAGATAGCCCAGCAGCGCCAGCGCCACCGCCAGCGCCGAGAAGACGAAGTTTACCACATGGCCCGACCGGAACGACTGGGCGAAACGGTTCGCCAGATTGTCCACCCAGGCATAGCCATGTTCCAGCAAGTTATAGCGGTCCGGCGGAATACGGCCCTGCCAGTGGCTGTCGAACCGCGCCCAGTCCGATCGGGTCGCGGGCAGATAGGGATCCTTGCGCCAAGCGCTGGACTTCAGCTTGGCGACGCCGGTTACGGCGAGCAGCATCGGATATTCGATCCGCCGCAGCAGCAGCTCCTCGCGCTCCACCAGAAAGGCGTCCAGCGCGGCATGCTCGCCTGCCTCGTTGGGCGGCAACAGGATGGCCGACAGGGCCTCGACCATATGGGCATGGTCGAACGGTTCGGCCGGGGGCTCCAGTGCGCTGTGCCAGCTTCCGCCGGCCGGCCCCTCGCCCTGCCACATCAGCGCGATCGGCTCGGACGGGTCCAGCGGGATGTGGATCACCGGCTTGCCCATCGACAGCGCGCTCGCCACCACGTCGCCCGTGCCGCCGCGTCCGCCGCTGCCCTGGCCGTTCCAGATCGCCACCAGTATGTCCGCCGATCCCAGGATGGCGCCGCCCGCCAGCGAATAGGCCGCGGCAGAGGCCGCGCGCTCGCCCGGCAGCTCCAGCACCCGGTCGGCGCGCGCCAGCAGCCCTTCGAACTCCGCCAGGGATTTGCTGGTCTGGAAATCCTGGGCATAGACGCCGGCCTCGAAGGGCAGGGGGCAGTCCAGCCGATAGCCCAGTTCCAGCCCCACCTTCGCACACAGCCTGTCAGCCCCTTCGGCCAGTGCGGAAATCAGGCGAAGCTCGGGCTTGTCACTGTTGAACCAGGCAGCCCCCTTCAGGTGCACCTCGCCGACGACGGTTGTCAGCAGCTCCAACACCTCGGTCACCCGCCGGCGGGCAGCCGGCTCCATTGTTTCCGTCAGCCGGTCGACGCGATGGCCCGTGATTCCGATGTTCAGAACACAGCTCGGCCGCGGAGGGTGCACTATCACATGCGGCACAGCCGAAGCCACCGCTGGAGGCGGCGTGCCGTGCACCCCGTCCTTTGTCGCTGTCCCCATGGCCATGCGCCATGGCGGCAATGCCCCAGCCCTGCAAGCCCCGTCTTGCAACCTCCGCCCTGCAAGCCCAGCCCTGCAAGCCCCGTCTTGCAAGCCCCGCCCTGCAAGCCGCCGCCCGCTTATGCACTTGCGCTCGGCCGGCCCGCGCCCTACGCTGCAACTAAGCCGGCCATCCCTCACGGGGTGGCCGTTTCCATGTCCGGGCTGGCAACTGGCCCGCCCGTCACATTCACACGCTTCACCGTGCCCGCCCGGCGGCGCACCATAGCTTCGAGGATCCGCCCATGGCCAACAGCCCCAAGCCCACCAAGCAGGCCCAGCCGCTGATGCCGCACGCAACAGCCACATGGCTGGTGGAAAGCACCGCGCTCACCTTCGCGCAGGTCGCGGCCTTCTGCCAGATCCACGTCCTCGAAGTGCAGGCGATCGCCGACGAAACGGCCTCCACCAAGCTCACTCCGCGCGATCCCGTCCGCGCCGGCGAACTTTCCCTCGACGAGATCGACAAGGGCCAGAAGGACCCGTCCTACCGGCTGAAGATCTCGCCCGGGCCGGCCCAGATCCGCCGCACCTCGGGTCCGCGCTACACCCCGCTCGCTAAGCGGCAGGACAAGCCCGACGGCATCGCCTGGATCATCCGCAACCATCCGGAAATCACCGACGCGCAGATTTCCAAGCTGATCGGCACCACCAAGACGACGATCGCGGCCATCCGCACGCGCGAGCATTGGAACATCGCCAACATCACGCCCAAGGATCCGGTCACACTGGGCCTCTGCTCGCAGCGCGAACTCGACGCCCTGGTGGCGGCCGCCGCCAAGAAGGCCGGTGTCCAGCCGGTCGAGGATGGCCGCTTTGGCGCCGACCGCGACGCCATCATCGCCGAACTGCGGGCCGAGCGTGATGCCCTCACCGCAGATCCGGACGCCAGCGAGACGCCGCGCGAACACACCGCCGAGTCCCTGTTCAAGACGCCGAACTGATGCCGACCAGATGATCCCGGCCGCCCGCCACGACAGCGTCGAGCGCGCCGGGCTCGTCTATCCGCACGGCACCCAGGTGCCCGCCGACGGCCAGCTTCTGCAGGTCGCCGACGGCGTCTTCTGGTTGCGGATGCCGATCCCGTTCAGCCTGGATCACATCAACCTCTGGCTGCTCGACGCCGGCGATCATTGGGCCGTCGTCGACACCGGATTCCCCTCGGCGCAGGCGAAGGACTTCTGGCGCGCTCTGTTCGACGGTCCGCTTGCCGGAAAGCCGGTCGGCCGCGTCATCGTCACCCACTATCACCCCGATCACATCGGGCTTGCCGGATGGCTCTGCACCCGCTGGCAGGTTCCGCTGGAAATCAGCCGCGGCGAATTCCTGCTGGCCCGGGTGCTCACGCTCGACACAGCCGCCACCCCGCCCGCCGACGTCGTCGCCTTCTATGCGGCGCAGGGCTGGCCGGTCGAGGCCGTCGAAACGCTGAAGGCCAGCGAATGGGGCCGATTCGGCCGCGGCGTCCACCGCCTGCCCACCGGCTATCACCGGCTGCGCGCCGGCGACCGGCTGACGATCGGCGGCCGCCAATGGGACGTGGTGGTCGGATCCGGCCACAGCCCCGAACATGTCTGCCTCCATGCCGCCGCCGAGGGGATTCTGATTTCCGGCGACCAAGTGTTGCCCCGGATCACCTCCAACGTCTCGGTCTATCCGACAGAGCCCGAGGCCGATCCACTGGGCGAATGGCTCAACAGCATCGCCCGGCTGAAGACCCTGCCCGACGACACGCTGGTGCTGCCCGCCCACAACGAGCCGTTCCTGGGCCTCCACGCCCGCCTCGACCAGCTGGCCGCAGATCATACCCGAAAG
>JBKDAC010000348.1:0-318 GCA_046316515.1 Sandaracinobacter sp.
GCAAGAAGCAGATCGCCCAGCTTGGGGCGAGTATCAGCGAGTTCGGCTTTCTGCGGCCCATCATCGTCGATGCCGAGCGCGCAATCGTCGCGGGGCACGGCACCTGGCTTGCGGCCAAGGAGCTCGGGTTGTCGCAGGTTCCCATCATCGCGGTGGGGCATCTCTCTGCGGAACTGTCCCCCGTCAGCACCAATGGCACAGATTTGAGGTTGTGCTTTGAGTAGGGTTGGGGCTTCGTCGTTGTGACTAAGGAACGAAGATGAAGCCCCAACACTCCTTGAAAATATCGCCAGCGAAGGCCCCGGCTGTGCGGGTGGT
>JBKDAC010000349.1:0-8392 GCA_046316515.1 Sandaracinobacter sp.
GGTCGAAGGTCAGATCGTCCTTCGTGCCGCAATATTGGCAGGTGAAGCGGTCCCGCAGGAACAGGTTGAACCGGGTGAAGGCAGGGTTCTGGCTGGGCTTCACATATTGCCGCAGCGCAACCACGCTCGGCAGCCGCATGGCAAAGCTGGGGCTGCGGATCTCGCGGTCATATTGCGCGATCACGTCCACCCGCTCCAGGAAGGCCGCCTTGATCGCGTCCTGCCAGCTCCACAGGCTCAGCGGATAATAGCTCAGCGGGGTATAATCCGCGTTCAGCACCAGCGCCGGGCAGGCCTGCGGGCTCTGCCACCGCCCGCCGTCATGCTCGGGCCGCCATCGTTCGTGGAAAAGATCGGGATGATACATGGCCGCGCTCCCTGTTTCCAGAGCAGGCTGCTTCCTGACCATCCCTATCGCACGTCGGGCAGCCGCTTGGACGCCTGCTCGCTTCGACACCTCTATACCAGAGGCTGTATGTCGATGCTATGACAGCACCAGATATTGTTGAGGTCAAGCGCGCTCATGCCATCCGCCGACATCGTCACGCGCTTTGCCCCATCGCCCACCGGACTCCTCCATTTGGGCCACGCCTACTCCGCGGCAATCGGCCAAGCGCTGGCCCGTTCCGCAGGCGGCCGCTGGCTGCTCCGGATCGAGGATATCGACACCACACGCTGCCGCCCGGACTTCACCGCCGCCATCCATCACGACCTCGAATGGCTCGGTCTCCTGCCCGACGACACCCTCGTCCAGTCCACCCGCCGCGCCGCCCACAGGCAAGCCCTCGACCGCCTTGTCGATATGGGCCTCGCCTATCCCTGCTTCTGCACCCGCGCCGACATCGCAGCCGCCGCACAGGCGCCACATGGCGCACAACCCGTCTATCCCGGCACCTGCCGCGCCCTCGATCCGGCGCAGGCCGCCGACCGTGCGGCGCACGAGCCCCATGCCATCCGCCTGAATGCCACGGCCCGCACCTGCCCCCTCCACTGGCTTGAGGGCACCACGCCCACCCCGGCAGACCCCACGCGCGCAGGCGACGTCGTGCTCGCCCGCAAGGACATCGGCGTCGGCTACATGCTCGCCGCCGTCGTTGACGATGCCCATCAGGGCGTCACCGATGTCGTGCGCGGGCACGACCTCCGGGACGCCACCCCCACCCAGCGCCTGTTGCAAACGCTCCTCGATCTGCCCGCCCCGCGCTACCACCACCATCGCCTGCTGCTCGCCCCAGACGGCCGCCGCCTCGCCAAGCGCGACAAGGCCGAAACGCTGGTGGCCCTGCGCGAGGCCGGCATGGACGGCCCGGCCCTCGCAGCCCGGCTGGCCGGATTAGCCATAATGGGCCCTGATACCATCTTGTCCGTCGGTTGAGTGGGGCGAAGACTTTCGGACATTCAGACGGGGTCTATCCAAGCATGTCCATCAGCCTGCACGCCAGCGCCGTTCTTGCAGCGGCGGTCCTTCTCCCTGCCTTTCCGGCGTCTCCCACATCCACGGCTTCACCTTCGGTCGCGCGCTCACGACCGCATCCGAATTTCCGACGCGCATCAACAGCCTCGATCTTCCGCCGCTCGCTCAGATCTGGGTCACTGGGCGCCGGGCATGTTCCTCACCTTCGATGTCCGGCAGGGCACGCCAGACAGTCTCCAGAAGGCCGCCTCACCCCCGCGACACCGCGTCCTCCTGAACCGGGCCCGCTCACTCCCCATTATCGGGGTGCGCGGGCCTCTCCGTGCTGGTAGGACGCTCTCCATGAACGGCTTCATCATCGCAGCGATCGTGCTGGCGGCCCTCGCCACCGGCTATGTGCTGGTCCGCGGCATCATCACCATGGCGTCGGGGAAAGACATCACCGGCGAACAGTCCAACAAGTATATGTGGCGACGGGTGCAGTTCCAGATGCTCGCTGTCCTGCTGGTCGTTGTGCTGATGCTGATGATGGGCCGCGGACCGGCAAGCTGAGAGGGCCCCGCCCGCATATGGTAAAGCTCAACCGAATCTACACCCGCACCGGCGACGACGGCACCACCGGCCTCGTCGATGGCTCCCGCGTGTCAAAGGCCTGCCCCCGCGTCGCGGCCTACGGCACCACGGATGAAGCCAACAGCACGCTCGGCGTCGCCCGTCTGCACGCCACGGGCGCGCATCTCGCCATGATCGTCCGCATCCAGAACGACCTGTTCGACGTCGGCGCCGATCTCGCCACCCCGGGCGCGGACTGGCGCCCCGGCGCTCCCCAGCCCGAATGGCCCCCCCTGCGCGTCGTCCAGTCCCAGATCGACCGTCTCGAGGCCGAGATCGACCTGATGAACGCCGATCTCCAGCCGCTCAACAGCTTCATCCTGCCGGGCGGAACCCCGCTGTCGGCCCATTTGCACGTCGCGCGCACCATCGTTCGCCGGGCCGAGCGCGAGGCGGTCGCCGCCGCGGCCGAAGGGCCCGTTAACCCTGCAGCAATCCACTATCTCAACAGACTGTCCGACCATCTCTTCGTGATGGCCCGGCACGCAAACCGTCTTGAGGGGGGCGGGGAGGGTGATCCCCTCTGGGTGCCGGCCCAGAACCGCTGAGGCCCAGGCCACAGCGCTCTGTCACGCAGAGGCGGACTCAAACCGGCCGGGCCCCAACCGGCCTCACATAGGGAGTATCGAATGACCGTTCGTCCGGTTCTTGTGCACACCCTTGCCCTGCTGCTCACCGCAGCTGCCCCTCTCGCACTGTCCCCGGCCCTGGCCGCTGACGCCGCCGGCACCGCCCCCGCCCCGAAGCCGGGGAACGCCCCCACCCTGGGCAGCTTCGGCGTCGACACCGCCGGCATGGACACCAGCGTCAAGCCCGGCGACAACTTCTTCATCTATGTGAACGGCACCTGGGACAAGACCACCCCCATCCCCGACGATCGCGCCTCCTGGGGCATGTTCAATACGCTGACCGAGCTGTCGAACACCCGCACCCGCACCATCGTCGAAGAAGCCGCAGCCAACACGGTCGCCACCGGCAACACCCGCAAGGTCGGCGATTACTACGCGAGCCTCGTCGACGAGGCCGCAATTGAAAAGGCCGGCCTAGCGCCCTTGAAGCCCGAGCTTGACGCCATCGCCGCCATCGCGACCCGCGCAGACCTGTCGAAGGCGATCGCGCGCGCCAACCGCGAAGGCGGCCCGACGCCCTTCCGCATGGGCATCAGCCAGGATCTGAAGGATCCGACGAAGATGACCGCGGGCCTCGTCCAGTCGGGCCTCGGCATGCCCAACCGCGACTATTATCTGGATGCGAAGTTCGCGCCCCAGAAGGCCGCCTACGAAGCCCATGTCGCAAAGCTGCTGGCGCTGTCCGGCGTCCCCGAGGCTCAGGCCAAGGCCGATGCCGCCCGCATTGTCGCGCTGGAAACCCAGATCGCGACCGCGCACTGGACCAATGTCGAAAACCGCCAGGCCGAAAAGCGCTACAATCCCGTGCCCGTCGCCGAGCTGCCGGCGAAGTTCCCCGGCGTCGACTGGGCGACCTTCCGCACCATCACCGGCATCGAGGGCGAAACGAAGGTCAACGTCAACCAGCCCTCCGCGCTCGCTGGCATCACCAGGCTCGTCGAAACCGCACCCCTCGAGGACTGGAAGGCCTGGGCGCGCTACCACACTCTGCGCTCCAGCTCGCCGGTCCTCCCCAAGGCCTTCCGCGACGAGACCTTCGCCTTCTACGGCAAGACTCTCTCGGGAACGCCCCAACAGGAAGAGCGCTGGAAGCAGGCGGTGAACCTCACCACCGGTGCGCTCGGTGAAGCCATCGGCCAGGATTATGTTGCCCGCTACTTCCCGCCCGAAGCCAAGGCGCAGATGGACGAGCTGGTGAAGAACATCATCGCCGCCATGGACGTGCGCTTGGCAAGCCTCAGCTGGATGGACGCGAAGACCAAGGAAGCCGCGCGCTACAAGCTCAGCCGCTTCAAGCCTAAGATCGGCTATCCCGACAAGTGGACCGACTATTCGGCGATGGAGGTCGTGCGCGGCGACGCACTCGGCAACCTGCGCCGCGCCTATGCCTTCGATTTCAACCGTGACCTTGCAAAGCTCGGCAAGCCGATCGATCGCGGCGAATGGTTCATGACCCCGATGACGGTCAACGCCTATGCCAACCCCACCTGGAACGAGATCGTCTTCCCGGCCGCCATCCTGCAGCCGCCCTTCTTCGATCCCAAGGCAGATCCGGCCGTCAACTACGGTGGCATCGGCGCGGTGATCGGGCACGAGATCACCCACCACTTCGACGACCAGGGCCGCAAATATGATCCCGACGGCAAGCTCTCCGACTGGTGGACCCCCGGAGACATCGAGCGCTTCACGAAGCTCGCAGACGTGCTGGTGAAGCAGGTGGAAACCTACGAGCCGCTGCCCGGCAAGCGCATCAACGGCAAGCTGAGCCTCGGCGAGAACATCGCCGACATCGCCGGCCTCAACATCGCCTGGGACGCCTATCAGATGAGCCTGAAAGGCAAGAAGCCTGTGGTCATCGACGGCAAGTCCGGGGCGGAGCGCTTCTACCTCGGCTATGGCCAGATCTGGCGCACCAAGTATCGCGATGCCGCGATGGAACGCCAGCTGACGGTCGGCCCACACAGCCCGGGCAATTTCCGCCCGCTCACCGTCCGCAACCACGCCCCCTGGTACGAAACCTTCGGCGTGAAGCCGGGCGAGAAGCTGTATCTCAAGGAAGAGGAGCGGGTGGGGATCTGGTAGGCTGAAGCCGGCTGGCGCCAGTGCGCAGGACTGGTCGCCAGACTCGGCGCAAGCCCGGCCGGCGGGTCCGGAAAAAGGCGAAGCCAAGTCCGGAACCCGTCCGACGAGCGTGCTTCGCCCGCAACCTTCCTAATTCCTTTTTCCTTCACCAAGCTGACTTGCGGGCTTTGCCCGCGGCCGCCCCATCCGCGGGAGGCCGACGTCCGGATCAGAACCCCAGCTCTTCCGCCGCGATCCCCAACGCCTCCAGCAGCGCGTCATGCCCCGCATGGCACTGCCGCCAAAAATCTGCGTTCGAAAGCTCCGCCGGCGCAATCGCCTCGGGCCACCACTCTTCCATCAGCCGCTCCAGCCGATCGAGCTTCGCCGCATCCACCAGGAAGCGCGGATCCACCGCCGCCAGCGCATCGTCGCTCAGCGCCACCCGCAGCCGCAGGCAGGCCGGCCCGCCGCCATTCTTCATGCTCTCGCGCAGGTCCAGCACATGCAGCTGCGAAATCGGGTTCGAAGGATCCTTCTGTACGCGCTGCAGCCAGCGCCATACGCTGGGCGTCTCCTCGGCCTCCTTCGGCAGGATCAACGCCATCTCGCCAGCACCCACACTCACCAGCGCGGCATTGAACACATAGCTCGAAATCGCATCCTTCAGCGGCACGTCGGCCGAAGGCGCCTCCACCAGGCAGAAGCCCGGCACCCGCTCGGTCAGCAGCGCCAGCGCGCCCGCCCGGTCCTCGAACGCCTCCTCATGCGCAAACAGCACATGCTCGTTCGCAACGGCCACCACATCATTGTGGAAGGCGCCCGCCTGGATCGCGCCGTCCGCCTGCGCGATGAACAGCGCCTGGCGAACCCCATGCGTCCGCGCCACCGCCTGGCTGCTGCGTACATGCTGTCGCGCCGGGAATTTCCCACCCCGGTTCAGCCCATAGACGAACGCTTCTACGCCCGCATTTTCATGCCCCGTGCAAAAGCGCATGTGGTTCGCCGCGCCCTCGTCGCCGAACCCCGGCGCCACGGGCCAGTGCACCGCGAAATGCCGCTCGTCGGCAAAGGCCAGCTTCAGCTGCCCCAGCGTCTCGGGCCATTCCTGGCTCCGGTGCGGCATGGTCACCAGGTTCGCCACCGTGAAGTGCGTTCGCCCGTCCGCCGTGTCGGCCGCCGGGCTCACGGTTGCGGCATTGGCCGTCCACATCGCGCTCGCGGAGAAAGCAGCCGCCAGCAGCTGCGGGTCCTCGCGCGCGCAGTCGGCAATCACTTGGCGATCATCACCTTCAAAGCCCATCCCGCGCAGAAACCGCGTGTTCGGCCGCCGGTGCGGCAGAAGCAGGCCCTGCGGCAACCCCAACTCCACCAGCCGGCGCATCTTCGCCAGCCCCTGCAGCGCGGCTTTGCGCGGCGCGCTGATGCCGCCCGCATTGGTCGTTGCTGCGATGTTGCCCAGGCTCAGCCCGGCATAATTGTGGCTCGGTCCTACAAGACCATCCAGATTCAGCTCAGGCATCAACGGACTCCCGCAGGCGTCGGAATGAAGGGCGTCTCGGCCTCCACGCTGGCCACCGGCCAGGCGCAGTAATCGGCCGCATAGTAAGCGCTCGGCCGGTGGTTGCCCGAAAGCCCCACCCCGCCGAACGGCGCGTTGGAGGCCGCCCCATTGGTCGGCCGGTTCCAGTTCACCACCCCCGCACGGCTCCCCGCCCAGAAGCGGTCATACAGCGCCCGGTCACCCCCCAGCAGCGCGGCGGAAAGCCCGAAGCGCGTTGCATTGGCCGCCGCAATCGCGGCGTCGAAGTCCGGCACCCGCACCAGCTGCAGGAAGGGCCCGAACAGCTCCTCGTCCGCCACCGCCAGCCCGGTCGCATCCACGATCCCAGGCGTCAGGAAGGGCAGGCCATCCTTCAGCCGCAGCAGCGGCCGGATGGTCTTGCCATGAATTGCGGCGCTGCGCGCCAAAAGCCCATCCGCCGCCCGGTTGTCGATCACACAGCCCATGAACGGCGCAACGTCGGCAAAGGGCTGATCGATCACCAGCCCATCGGCCAGCGCCACCATCGCGTCGATCAGCTTCTCGTGCGCGCCATCCTCCACGATCAGCCGCCGCGCACAGGTGCAGCGCTGCCCGGCCGACAGAAACGCCGACTGCACCACGATCAGCGCAGCCGCCTCCACATCGGCATCGGCCAGGTTCCAGGCCAGCAGCGGGTTGTTTCCCCCCATCTCCAGCGCCAGGATCCGGTGCGGCGTTTCGGCAAACTGCCGCGCCAGCGCCGCGCCGGTCGGCGCCGACCCCGTGAACAACAGCCCGTCGGTGTCCGCGCCCGCCAGCGCACGGCCCGTCACGATCGCGCCCTGCACCAGCTCCAGCACGCCCACCGGCAGCCCAGCCTTGGCCCACCGCCCGGCCATGAAGGCACCCACCGCAGGCGTCTGCTCGCTCGGCTTGAAGACGATCGCATTGCCCGCAATCAGTGCCGGCACGATATGCCCGTTGGGCAGGTGCGCCGGGAAGTTATACGGCCCCAGAACGGCCAGCACCCCGTGCGGCTTGTGCCGCAGCGCCTGCATCGCACCCGCCGGGTCCGCCTTGAAGGGCGCCTCGCGCGAACCCGTCCGCTCTGCATAAGCCTGGATCGAAATCTCCACCTTGGCGGCAACGCTCGCCACCTCGGTCTTCGCCTCCCAATACGGCTTCCCCGTCTCCTCGGCGATCAGCCGCGCAAAGCCTTCCGCCTCCGCCTCCACCGCCGCCTTGAACGCCCGCACCACGGCCAGCCGCGCGTCCAGCCCGGCGGCAAACCAGCCACCCTGCGCGGCGCGCGCGCGGGCAACGGCTGCGGCCACCTCGGCCTCGGCCGCCACGGGCCCTTCCCACAACAAAGTGCCGTCAAACGGCCGCAGGCTCTTCAGTGTCTCAGAAATGGGCATGCAGCACCTCGTCTCCGGCCGCAAAGGGGGCCTCGTCGGCCACCAGCAGGCCGTCATCTTCCGTCTGCCGCACCGGCGCCGCAGCACAGCGAAATCCCTTCAGCGTCCCGCCCGCCACCAAGCGCGGCGTGCCGTCCCCGGCCAGCGATCCCGCCACCCGGGCATGCACCGCCTCGCGCACGGTGCGGATATCGCCCGCCCGCACGTCCATGGTCGGGCCGCCGTCGAAGATGTCGACATAGCCGTGGAACCCAAACCCTTCCGCCTCCAGCAGTCGCTGCGCCGCCACGCCCGCATCATGCGGCTGGCCAAGGGCCGCCTGCGCCTCCTCGGGCAGCAGCGCCACATAAACGGGATATCTGGGCATCAGGTCGGCAATGAACTGGTTGCCCTGCACCGCATTGAAGGCATCCGCCTCCTGGAAGCCCATCCCGAAGAAGCGCCCCGCCAGCCCGTCCCAGAAGGGCGAGCTGCCGTCGGCGCGCATCCGCCCGCGCAACTCCGCCAGCACGCGGTCGCCAAACCGCCCCCGGTGCAGGCCCAGGAACAGGTAGCGGCTGCGCGCCAGCAGCCGCCCCAGCCCGCCGGTCCGCAGCTCGGGGTGCAGGAACAGCCCGCCCACCTCGCTCGCCCCGTCGAAATCATTTACCAGGTGCAGCACCCCCGTCCGGAAGGTCCGCCCCAGCTCCTTTGACTGCATGCTCAGCGCCGTCAGTTTGTAGGAGTAAAAGGG